>JAUXLO010000035.1 GCA_030623665.1 Planctomycetota bacterium | reverse complement strand
TATGCCTGCTGGTATTCTTAATTAGTTAGGAAATACTTCATCTGTCAACTCCAAACCTTGAGAACGATTATAATTATCACATTACAGAAAAGTCAAACATAAAAAAACTAACTTACAATAAATCTCAGGTGGGCAAAAAGTGGGCAAAACACGTCCAAGACCATGCAAAAATTCCGGTCAGGCGCAACGGCTTATTCTATTGTAGAGTATATAGTCATGGGTGACAATTTCTTCCGTTTCCCTGTGTGCGTCTTACTCTTCTATTCCTCCTCCCTTGAGGGGAGGGGTAGGGGGAGGGTGTAATAAGAAATTCCCCATCAAGGAGAAAGCGGGAGTGTTGTTCAGATACGGTAAACTAGAAGCACCTTTTTATACCTCAGCGACATCCGGGGTGAGCATCCATCTGATTCGCCATCCGCCTGAGGACTCGTCACGGTCGAGTCTTACAATAGTAGCCGCCTGGAAGCTTACGATGTCTTGTGTCGGGTCTCCACACAAGAGGCTGGAGGCCAACTTGGCTAGATAGGGCAGGTGGCCGACTATCATTACATTTTCATTCGTGTCCTCAAGAAGCGTCTTCATCGGGCCGACGTCGTCGTTGGGCGCAAGACCCCCGGCCTTCTCAAGCCCTTCGGCAGAGGTAACCGCCTTTGACAGTTCCTGCGCGGTCTCCTCCGCCCTCAGCTTGCCGCTGTGTTTGATGGCCTTGACCGTAATGTTAAGGTTTTTTACAAGGCCGGACACCCCCTTAACGGCCTCTCTTCCGCGCTCTGAGAGGGGCTGTCTGGGGTCTTCTTCCGGCCTCTTGGCCTCAGCGTGTCGAACCAGGTATACTTCCATTAATCTATTTCCCAACGGTTTGCCGTGCTCTGTTATGGTATTTGATTTTCTACTAAAGGACGGCCGGCAGTCAAGGATAAAAGGTGCATTAATATGGCTTGATTTTCGTGTGTGAAGAGTGGATTATTGTATACGCAGCAAAACGGATTCATGCCCGACGAGTCCGGCTCTTATGTTAGATTAATAGATTGATAAATTAACCTAGGCAATTATGGACGGATAATCATGAAAACATGGCTCTTGTGTTCATTGTTGACGCTGGTCTTCTGGAGCGCGTGGTCTCCGATGATAAACTACTCGACCCAGGCCCTGGGCAACCCCATCAGGGTATTGGTCTTTGAGGCGGCAGGCTTCCTGATAGTGCTCTTGCCGCTGCCGCTCCTCATGAGCTTTGAGACCGCGACCCCTTCTGCCAGGGCGGAAACGATCGCCTTCGGCGCGGGCCTCCTTGCGGCGCTGGGCACGCTGGCGATAATCTATGCGTTTAAGTATGGAGGCAGTCCCGAGATCGTGGTGCCTCTTATATCACTCAGTCCGGCCCTTACCGTGTTGTGGATGTGGCTGTTTTTCGGCGCCAGGCTGAACGTGATGCAGGGGGTTGGCGTGTCCTTGGCCATTGTGGCCGCCTTCATAATCGTAAGGTACTCTCCGTAGGATAAATGCCGTGAACATAATACTTATTGGTTTTAGAGGCACAGGCAAGACGGTTGCCGGAATGTTGGTTGCGAAGCGTCTGGGGTGGGAGTTTATTGACGCCGATGACTACCTCGAGGAGAAGACGGGCAAGGACATAGTAACCATCTTCGAGGAAGGCGGCGAGAAGTCGTTTAGACAGACAGAAGAATCCGTAATCGCCGAGCTGTGCGCGCCGGGGCATAAGGTCATCGCCGCAGGCGGCGGGGCCGTGCTCAGTAAGAAGAACGTGGAGAACATGAAAAATGGCGGCTTGGTAATCCTCCTGGAGGCCGATACTGACACTATTTACGAACGCCTCAAGTCCGACCCGAAGACCCGAAGCCAGCGCCCGCGGCTTACCGACAGGGACTTATATGACGAGATAGTCCACCTGCTTGAGTACCGCAGGAAGTACTACGATAAGGCTGCGGATTTCAGGGTAGATACATCCAGGTTGACCCCGGAGGAGGCGGCCCGGGAGATAATAACCGCCTTTGAGGAGAGGTCGAGCGGGTAATCTGCGTCATTCCGCTTTTTCTTGACCCCCAAATAGGCAAATGATAGATTAGTGATGTTTCTGACGATGGAGAGGACGTATGTCTAAACTCACCCATTTCGACGAATCGGGGGCGTCCAGGATGGTGGATGTATCCGGGAAGGACGTCACAGACCGTGTGGCTACTGCCCATGCCAGCGTCACTATGCGCCCCGAGACCCTCAGGCTGATACTGGACAAGAAGATGGCCAAGGGTGACGTGCTCGAGGTGGCGAGGGTGGCCGGTATAATGGCCGCTAAACAGACGGGCGAGCTTATACCCATGTGCCACCCGTTGAACCTCGATTCCGTTAAGATTGACTACACGAATAACGGTGCAGACACCGTTGAGATAGTCTCAGAGGTGCGGGTGAGGGCACGGACGGGCGTCGAGATGGAGGCCCTGGTGGCCGCCAGCGTCTCGGCTCTCACCATATACGACATGTGCAAGTCTGTGGACAGGGCAATAGTCATAGGCGATGTGCATCTTATAAAGAAATCAGGGGGCAAGAGCGGAGAATTTACCTTCCCTGTTAAGAAATAACTCGTTCACAGGAAACAAGTTAAGGAGGTAATAGATATGTACAGGTTAAGAGAGCCTGGGTTTGTTTTAGGCGTTGCTGTTTTTATACTTATAGGGTTATGTCTCTATGTAGCAGTTAGTGAGAACAGTGCACTGGCATTCTGGGGCAAGGACGACAAGAAAGCGGCTTTGGGTAAGTCCAGTGTGCCTACTCAAGAATTCTTTGCCGAGCTTAGAGAGGAAGCGCTGGGGCCTGACGACTGCGGCGAGGTATTTCCTGCGGGTGGTCTGACGGCCACGTATACGGGTCCTGAAAAAGTGTTCCCGGCATATGGGAAATACGGGACACTGTTTTCCTTCTTACCGAATATTCGCTGGTACGACCCGGGCCATTACTACAACAGTTCAGAATATCACCCCGGCAGTCCTGTGGAGGGGCAGTTCGAGAACGACGAATGTGTCATGTGTCACACCGTGCAGACTCCCGGTATAGTAGCCCAGTGGAGGCGCAGTAAGCATGCCTTTCCGTCATGGGGAAAGGATGAGGTAGGTTGTGACAGATGCCACGGCAATGACCACCAGAAGCTCCAGATGCCGGACTACAATACCTGCGGCGAATGCCACGCGAAGCAGATGGCCGGACACAGGGCAGGTGACGTAGGCTCGCACGCACATGCATACAGGGTCGGTGTACTTGAGGCCTCCTGGCAGATAGAGAAGCCCGCAGAAGAGGTCTCTGCGTGTGCCACCTGTCACGCCATTGTTGAGAACAGGTGCGACGGCTGCCACACCAGGCACGACTTCTCCGCGGCCGAGGCACGAAAACCGAATAACTGCGGGGTCTGCCACACCGGGCTTGACCACTATGAGTACGAGATGTACAACCAGTCATATCATGGGATGCTCTATCAGGCAAACGGTACCACGTGGGACTGGAAAAAGCCGATGAAGCCCGAGAACTATCAGGCGCCTACCTGTGCCTACTGCCACATGCAGAATGGCGAACACAACGTGATGAAGTCAGCCACCGTACACTCCAACATGGGAACGGCGCTGGTTGACAGGGGCGCCCCGAAGCACAAGGCCAAACGTGACGGGTGGGTCAAGGTGTGTCAGGGATGCCACTCTCCCAGGTTCGGGCGCGACCAGCTGGAGGCCATGGACGAGGCCGTCAAGCTGAGCTTTACCAAGTATCGTGAGGCCGTGGGCATAGTTGCCGCCCTGTACGAGCAGGGGCTTTTGGACCCCATGCCGAAGGACCTGGCCCCCGACTGGACGGGGCACTTTACGTTCAGCTTCTTCCCCGGCGGCGAGACCCGCATGCACAACACCTCAGACATAGAGAGACTGAACTTCGAGCTCCTGGTGTATGTGACCAACGCCGTTTACAAGGCCATGGCCCACTTCGCCTGGTATAATGCCACCTACGGACTGGGGGCCTTTAAGCAGGACCGGTTGCTGACCCAGATAAAGGCGGAGGCCAGCCGGTTGAGAAGGTTCGCGGCCATTGAGAGGGAACTGGGCATAACTTACGAGGCGGATGAATTCTGGAACCATGGAGAGTACACCGACCTGCTCCTGGGCTGGAAGATAAAGGAAGGAAAAGTGAAGCCGGTCAAAGAGTAGTCCCGGCAAGAAACACAAAGGGCAGCACAACCTCTTTGTGCTGCCCTTTTCCATATTTGCATGTACTTATTGGCCTGTCAGCCTTCCATATGCAGCCATCTCCTCCTCTGCCTCCTTCTTCATCCCCTTTTTCAGATATGCGTTCCCCAACTGGTAATGGGCCCTGGGATTGCGGGAGTTGAGCTTAATAGACTCCTTGAAGGCTTCTATGGCCTCGTCCTGGTCTCCCTTTTTAACAAGTGCCATGCCCAGGTTCAGATAACCCATTTCCGGGTGATGCTCGGCCTTTATCTGCTTCCTGAATTCCGGGATAGCCTGGTGAATATCTCCCTTTTTTATGAAAAGCACACCTAAGAGGGAGTGCAGATTCCCTTTTTTCGGGTCGTTATCGCTCAGGCGGGCCCGGCACAATGCTATGCCCTCGTCCGTCATGCCTTTATCGTAGTAGGCCAGTGCCAGTTCATAGACCACCCTGGGGTGGTTGGGGTTTATTTCAATAGTCTTTTTGAATTCGCTGATGGCGTCGTCGAGCCTTTCCGTGTTTACATAGGCAAGTCCGAGCTCGAAGCGGGCATTGGCAAATTCAGGGGCTATCTCCAGGGCCTTTTTGTATTCGGCAATGGCGTTATCGTACATGCCGAATTTCGCATAGTTGTGGGCCTGCATGTAGTGGGTCTCAACCTGAAGTCGCGTAGCCTTGTCTGGCACATCCCGCTTCTCTTCCGCCATTAAAAGTGTTCCGGACGAAATGCCTACAAGCACTATTACACACAACAATTCTCTTCGCATCAGATATCTCCATTCTTCTAAAAAACAACAGACAAGGGGTCTGTTGTCTTAGGAAAGACGCCTTTGTCTGTACTTGTTCCGTCGACAAATAAAACGTAGCTGTATCTGCCGTAGTGGGTCAGTTTTTGCCCGGCTGCACTGACCGCCTCCGGGCTTAGACCGAAAAAGACGCATACCCCGCGACCTTTTTCAAAGGGGTTAGAGAAACAAAAGAACAGGGAAGTCCCTTCTTTATTGTATTCCGTTCCGTTCAAGATGAATGACCCGTCCTCAAACCTTAAGGAAGGTGGAACGGCCTCCAGTAATCTTTTTACCACAAGATTGTTATCCGGGCCGCCCAGCAAGAAAAGTCCCTTGGACAGGTCCTCTTCATTTACCTCTATATCCGGCTTGATAGGGGCGTGACTCTTTAGGTGTAGTGACATGTCCCTGTAGTCGTTGATGAGGCGGCTGTCTCCCGTTGTCGGGTATACGATAAGCATCTCCCTGTCTCCAAGTACCTTGTCCAGGGTAGGGGGGATTTCTTCCGGGAGAAGACGGCGGAACACGTCAAATCCCGGGTCCACGTAAAGGCCCTTGGGTCTTGATTCAGAGGGTAGTGAGTAGCTCTGCCGTTGAGAGTGCATATCGAGCTGATGGCTGTGCCTTTCACCGTCTGCGGTAACCAGGACCATAGGCACCAGCAGGCGGTAGACGGGGGGGCTTTGAGACAGTTCAAGGTGCACCCTGTAGGGGCCGCCTTTTCCCATTTCCTCCACCTCTGCATCCCTCAGTTCCAGCAGGGGTGCACCCTTCTCGAATACCCACTGCCTGAAGAACCAGCCTAAGTCCCTGCCCGAGGTCTCTTCAAAGGCCTTTTGGAAATCTTCCCATGTGGTCTGTTGCCACTTTCTCTCTCTGTATACCGTCTTAAGGGTCTCAGAGAAGGTCTCAGGGCCAACCAATGCCTTGAGCATGTGAAAGACCATGGCAGACTTGCCGTAGAGTACAGACCTGACGGCCTTATCCGTTCGTGGGACGTCGCCTCCGGTAAAACCTTCCAGGGAAAAGTCTGTCTCATCGTAAATGTGGTTGGCGTACGTCCTAAGTAAATCCCTGCGGTACTCCATGGCGGAACCGGGATTTATCAGCTCTTTGTAATGATAGTCTGCCACGTATGTCGTCAGGCCCTCGCACCAGTTTCCGTGGTCAGGGTGTGTAAAGACCGAATTTCCCCACCAGTTATGCGCCACCTCATGCCCCAGAGATATGTGCACTATGAACGGTAGCCTCAGGGCGGCCCTTCCCAAAAGGGTGTATGAGGGCATGCCGTAGCCCGTTGGAAATAAATTTTCCACTACCGCGAACTTGCTAAACGGATAGGGACCGAACATCTCTTCATACATCTTCAGGTAACGTTTTGTGGCCCCAATGTAACTCTCGGACAATCCCTGTTCCTCAGGGAAAAAGTACGTGTATATGTCTATGTCGTTGTAGACGTCATGGGTGACCTGATACCTGGCAGCTAACAGGAAGCAGCTGTCAGAGGGATAGTTCGCCTCCCACACAAAGACGGTCGTTTTGCCTTCTTCCTCGCTCACAACCAGCCTTCCGTGCGTCAAGACCTCATACCCGGAGGGCACCCTTGCCTCCACCCTGAAGGCGGACAGACTGCCATCGGGAAGATCTGCGTACCAGTGCGCCATGGGGGTGAGATATACAAACTCCGGCGTAATGGTGGCCGCAGGCACTCTGTGTGACTCAAGCGGTTCATACAACACGCCGTGGTATGAGAACCTGAGAGAGACGTCTTGACCACTTTGTGAGGGGGCAAGCTGGACCTCTACCAAATCCGCACCCTCCGGCCCGGCATGTTTTGACCGCTTCCACTGAAGGTCCTCAGGACCGACGCTCACGGAGTCTATATGGAGGCGGTTGTTGAGAAGGAAACCAACCGTCCGTTTCCGCCTATCATGTTCTCTGTACTCTCCACTTCCTTCCCCCAACCGTATACTCAACGTGTCGGTGGCACTAAGGCTGTGCGACTCAGGGTCTAACTCCAAAGAGATGTCATGACCGAGTATCTCACAGTCACCTTCCACCTGAGGACATGTTAACAAGAGGATGAAAGCGAGGAGCACTGAATACATCTTAACACCCAGACTCATTGTCCTGTAATTTTAGCAGAAAGGCCCATTTGTATAAAGAAAAACCCTTCCGCCGCTATTAACATTTGTGGTATATAGTGATAGCTCGTAAATTGTGTAATAATGCGTCTGTGCCGGTTATCTATATATATTTTGTAATTGGTCATATTATGTAACTGTGGGAGGTCGTAGAGGGATTGGACGAAGAAAAGCAGGCCTTTACCCGTCGTTTTAAGATGGGAATGGTCCTGATTACGGGTAGCTTAATCTGTGGTTATACATCGTTGGTGGTGTTGGGAGGGGCCGCAGGGACAGGCAAGGTCTGGCTGAGAGACCTTTGTATAACGGTATGGTTCCTTACCTGGATTCCGTTTTTTGCGGGTTTTTACCTGAGCGGGAAGGAAGGCCTGCAGCATGCCAAGGGCTTGATAAGAGAATATATGCACTGGTTCAAAGCGAGCGCAGAAAAGTGGTGGCAGAAAAGATAACGAGGGCCCAAAAAACCCCTAGACCCTCAAAAAGCCTTGTCTAATCTCCGGGGTGTTGTTAAAATTCAGGTTATGAGGATGTTACTTAAGAAGCGCACGCTGGGGATTTTAGTTGGGACCGTCCTGTTTACTATATCCATCCCTCCAACATGCACAAAAACCTGGGGCCAGACAGAGGCAGAACGTTACTACAACGAGGCGCTGCAAAGCTACAACAAGGGGTCCTTTGACGAGGCACTGAATGCCGCGAAGAAGGCCCTTGAGCTGGAACCCACCTCACCACGGGCCTTTAACTACCTGGGTATAATCCACAAGAAGCAGGGACACCTTGAAGAGGCCACTTCTTACTTCAAGAAGGCCCTGGAGGTTGACCTTGGATTCGCCCCTGCCCATTCAAATCTGGGAATGGCCTACCTGGACGAGGGCATGACAGAGGAGGCGGTTGAAGAGCATAGGAAGGCCGTAGGCCTGATTCCCAACAGTGCAGGGTTTCGCAACAACCTCGCAGTCGCCCTGGAGAAGAAGGGAATGATAGAGGAGGCCGTAACCGAGGCGATGCGTGCCGCAAACCTTGCCCCGCAACTGGCCGAACCGCACTGGAATCTGGGGAGACTGTACATCAAGAAAAAGATATTTTTCAAGGCTATCTCCGAACTAGAAGAGGCCGTTAGAATAGCGCCCGACCTGGTACCTGCCCGTCACCTTTTGGCTGAGGCCTATATAAACCAGAACGCCCTTGAAAAGGCAACGAAGGAATGTACAAGGCTTCTTGAGGCAAATCCTCAAGACGCCCTAGCTCATGCGAAGATGGGCATCATCTACGGAAAAAAGGGCATGACAAAGGAGGCCTTCCAAGAGGAACAGAGGGCGCTCGAGATAGACCCCAGCCTGGCAGTTGCCCACGTGGCGCTGGGAGAGCTGTATGTAAAGGAGAAGAGGTTTGACGATGCGCTCTCCGAGTATGAAGAGGCGATAAAGGCCGACCCGAACCTTGCCGGGGCCCATCTGGGGCTTGCCGAGTTATATGGCTCGGCGGGCATGCTTGATGAGGCCTTATCTGCCTATAATGAGGCCATAAGGCTTGATCCGCACCAACCGGAGGCCCATCAAGGTTTGGCCATCACATATGAACTAAAGGGTATGACGGAGGAGGCGGACAAAGAATACGAGATATACGAAGGGTATATGAGACTGCGCTAGAACCCCCTCAACGCTACGGAGAAACGCCTCCTGGATTTTTAGCTTACTTTGGAGAGGCTGACACTGTCCTTCCTCTCCATATAAATATATTTTTGTTGCTGTTTACCATTGTTGCGTTCTCAGTAAGCATAGTGTTAGAGTGTGCATTCCATCAGCACGTATTGCTTGCAACATTGATTGCTGAGAAACTCGGTTTGGGTAAATGCATGGGTAGGCCTTTTGATCTCCACAAAAAGGGAATGGTAAGCAGATGGTTATCCATCCCTATGTTTGGCATTCTGTACGTGACAATATTTTCTGGTCTTGCCTCGATACTAATTTTCAATTTGACTAGCTCACTTCAAGCCTCCCTGGTTGGCTTGTTTTGTCTATCTGGTATACTGCTTCTAATGCTCGTTATTTTCCAGAAAAGACAATACAGCAAAATTTCAAAGGAATGCATTTCAAACTTTTCATTAGACTACGGCGGTTCCTAAAGTGGAAGACAAAAAGAAAAAAAGCAGACCCCGCACAACAACGGATAAAAAGAGAATAAGAGAGTTCCTCAAATTCCACATTTGGATACCTTTCCTTTGAAATACCTCTTCGACGACTGGGATAAAATAGCCGGGACACTTAGGTCTTCTGCCAAGATACTGTTGCTCCTGGATTACGACGGCACTACCGTCCCCATTCAAAGGGCCCCTGAGCGGGCGCGGCTGGACGAGGAAACCCGCCGACTGCTGCATGAATTATCTGGCGCCCCGGAGGTCACGCTGGGTATAATTTCCGGCCGTTCCATAAATGACATATCTTCCATGGTCGGGCTTGATGAATTAATCTACGCGGGGAATCACGGCCTGGAGATATTACTGCCCGGAAGACCCATGAAGAAGCTTTACAGCGAGGAAGACCTTCATCTTATATTTAACGTTCGTAAAGAATTAAAGGGGCAACTGGATGATATCACCGGCGCAATAATTGAAGAGAAAGGGCCCATCATAGCCCTGCATTATCGCACGGCACCGCCGGGCACGGGTGACGTGCTTTTAGAGGCGGCAGATAACCTCGTCTCAAAAAATCCCGGCCTTGCCGTCAGACAGGGCAAGATGGTTATAGAAATAACCCCTGACAGGGACTTTAACAAGGGCGTAACCGTTAAGTGGCTTTTGGAGAATTTGTTCCCTGCGGAAAGGCCCGTTGTGGTCTTTGCCGGTGATGATGTGAGCGACGAAGATGCCTTCGCTGTACTGGGACAGGACGACGTCTCCATCTACGTGGGACCACAGCCAAGTCACTTCTCTGCAAGATATTACATCAAGGACAGTATGGAAACCAGGCAGTTTCTGTTCAAGCTGCACAACCTGTTGATTTCACCTTAACAAGGTGTAAGGAGGCAACAAGACACCTCAGGGAGTACCTGCTCCTCTTCCACTCCCTCTACCACGAAGAGGATGTAGTTCACTTGTAGGGACGACCCGGCGGGTCGCCCCTACAGCCTTTCGGACTTTATTCCTTCATAAACGGGGGAATGGGCAGGTTGGGGTATATCTGCCTTGCTTTCCTTATACACTCCTTTGCCTCTTGAATCTTGCCCATTTTATGTAGCAGAACACCTTTGTTGTACCAGGCATTAGCATCTCTTGGATTAATCTCAAGTGCTCTGTCAAAGCTCTTTATCGCTTCATCGGGCCTGTCCAACACACCCAGGCAGGTACCCCTGTTGATATGAACGTCAATTTTCCCAGAATCAATCTCAAGTGCCCTGTCGTAGCTCTTTACGGCCTCCTCGTGTCTGCCCAGTTCAGCTAGGTTATTGCCCCTGTTGTACCAGGCTTTGGCATATCTTGGATCAATCTTAATTGCCTCGTTGTAGCTCTCTATTGCATCCTCGCGCCTGCCCAACTCGGCAAGGCTGTTGCCCCTGTTGATATGAGCGTCAATTTGTCCAGGGTCAATCTCAAGCGTCTTGTCGTAGCTCGTAACGGCGTCCTTGTACCTGCCCAGTTTAGCTAGGCTATTGCCCCTGTTGTACCAGGCTGCGCTATTATTCGGATCGAATTCCAGAGCCTTATTATAGCTCTTTAAGGAATCTTCGTTCCTGCCCAAGTCGGTAAGGCTGTTGCCTCTGTTGACCCATGCATTGATATCCTTTGGATTAATCTCAAGTGCCT
>JAUXLO010000122.1 GCA_030623665.1 Planctomycetota bacterium | reverse complement strand
CCTATTTCGTAGGCGTCAGGAAAGGCCAGGGCGACTGTAAGGCGGGTCTGTGCCGGGTCTTTTACGATAGAATTCCATTCGCCGCCGATATATCTACCGGGTTTTTCGACATGGGGTAGGACCTTCTCAGTAACTACAGCCCTTAGATTATTCATGATAAGATCTTAAGTTAAATAAACAGCTTCTTGGCAGTTTATTATTTCGAGATCCCTGAAGAAGTAGTGTTTCGCTCCATATTGTACTACATTTTACCTTGCGTCTTTAGTCCTCTTTATTGAATTTACTTTAATCTACCTATCTTTTTCTCCACGGCCTCTACGAGTCGGCCGCTGTGGACCAGGTCATAAAGGGCGTCTATATCCCTGGACAGCACCCTGTCCACCTCCATATGTGAGATATGTTCCCTGATTAGGTTATATGTGGCGAGTGTGCCGCCGCCCGGCCTCAGGTTGGTGAACAGGTCAAGGGCCTGGGCCGCACAGAGGAGTTCGATGGCTGTGACATACTCCACATTTTTCAAGACGTCCCGGCACTTCCTGGCGGCTATGGTGCCCATGCTGACGTGATCTTCCTTGTTGGCGGACGTAGGGATGGAGTCCACGGTGGCGGGGTGTGACAGGATCTTATTTTCTGACACCAGTGCCGCGGCCGTATACTGTGCCAGCATGAGGCCCGAATTAAGGCCGGGGTTCCTGGTGAGAAAGGCGGGCAGCCCGCTTAGCTGCGGGTTCACCAGTCTCTCTATCCTGCGCTCTGATATATTGGCGAATTCAGAGAGGCCGATAGTCAGAAAGTCCATGGCCAGACCGACAGGTTGGCCGTGGAAGTTACCACCGTTAAGTATCTCGCCCGTCTCATAGAACACCATCGGGTTGTCTGTCGCCGAGTTTATCTCCGTCTCTATTACCCTTCGTGCGTAGCCGAGGGCGTCTCTGGAGGCCCCATGGACCTGTGGGCTGCACCTTATGGTGTAGGCGTCCTGGACCCTGCTGAAATCCTTGTGAGAGGTTGTGGTGGCACTGCCGGATATTATCTTCCTGAGGTTTTCGGCGCATAGGGACTGCCCTGGGTGGGGCCTCGTGTCATGTATCTTCTGGTTTAGCTCTACGTTTGAGCCCAGGAGCACCTCGAGTGTCATACCGGCCGCTATATCGGCGGCCTTAATTAGATTGGTAGAGTCGTGGATAGCCAGGGCGCCTATGGCGGTCATTACCTGCGTGCCGTTTATAAGCGCAAGTCCCTCGCCCTCTTCAAGCTGCAGGATTGGTATACCAGCCTTCTTCATGGCCCCACCGCCAGCCATGCGTGTGTTGTTATAAATGGCCTCGCCCTCCCCAATCATCACAAGCCCCATATGCGCCAATGGAGCCAGGTCGCCGCTTGCGCCTACGGAGCCCTTCTCGGGGATAATCGGCAAAACACCCTTGTTGACCATCTCTATGAGTGTTTTGAGTGCACTGAGCCGTATACCGCTAAAACCCTTGGCAAGGGTGTTTACCCTTAATGCCATAATGGCGCGCGTCGTCTCTTCGTTGAACGGCTGTCCCACACCGGCCGAGTGGCTGAGCAGTATGTTTCGCTGCAAATCCTTGGTCTGGTCCTTGGACAGGATGACGCCGGCCAGGGCACCGAACCCGGTGGTGACGCCGTAGACGGTCTTTTTGTTTTTGACGGCATCCTCAACCACCTTTCTTGCCTTCTCAATTCTTTCTGTCACGGGTGGCGCCAGTGAGACCTTCAGTCCGCATCTGGCGATGGCCGCCAGTTCTGCGATGGTCAGATTGCTGCCGTCTAGCTTGATCTCTTTCATTCTTGATAAGTGGGGTTATCTCGCAACCCGCCCTTACTTGGCGGCTGCATTGACTGAGCTCGCTATCTCTTTCAGGGCGGAGGTTAATTGAGAAATATCGTCCTCCGTGTTGAAATATCCCGGGCTTATCCGTAAGGTCCCCTGCGGGAATGACCCTATACACTGGTGTGTAAGAGGTGCGCAGTGGAGCCCGGAGCGTGCGGCGATGCCGTAGGTCTCGTCCAGGATGCCGCCGGCCACGGACGGTTCAAGTCCCTTTATGTTTAGTGATACGATGGGCAGCCTGTCCTTGGTATCGCTTGGTTCAGAGGGTCCGTATAGGATGAACCTGTCATCTCCCTTAATACCGTTAAGGATTGCCATAAGGAGCTGCCGTCCGTGATGTCTTATGTTGTCCATGCCTGTTTTTGAGATAAATTCCGCACCCGTTTTTAGGCCCGTGATGCCCAGGAAGTTCGGTGTTCCGCCCTCAAGCCTGAAGGGCATTTCTTCTGGATGTATGGGAGATTCGGAATCTGTGCCGGTTCCACCCTCCCTCCAGGGCAGGATTTCCGCCCTCTTTCCCACGTAGAGGCCGCCGGTACCGGGCGGGCCGAAGAGTCCTTTATGCCCCGTAAAGGCCAGCAGGTCTATGAGGTCGTCTTCTACACTGATGGGCCAGACGCCTGCAGACTGGGCGGCGTCTACCATGAATACTAGCCCCTTCTCCCTCGCCAGCCGGCCTATCTCTTTTATGGGCTGGATAGTGCCGAGGACGTTGGATGCATGGGTTATGACGATGAGCCTTGTTTGCGGACCTACGGCCTGTTTGACGGCTTGCGGGTCGAGGATGCCTTCTTGTGAGGCATTAACCCTGGTTACCGAGATTGCCCCTCTTTTTTCCAGTCCCCGGAGGGGCCTTGTAACAGAGTTGTGTTCCAGGTCGCTGGTGACGACGTGGTCGCCCTCCCTGAGCAGTCCCTTTAGGGCCATGTTGATGGCATCGGTCGCGTTCAGCGTGAATATCATCCTTTCCGGTTCACTTGCACCAAACAGGTCCGCGAGGATTTTTCGTGTCCCTTCCACCTCCCGCTCCGCCTCCGTGGAGAGCCTGTAGCCTGCCCTGCCGGGGTTTGCAGCCCTGTGCCGGAAGAATTCATCCATCGCCCGGTATACCTGCGGCGGTTTCGGAAAGCTCGTGGCTGCATTGTCGAGGTATATCATGTGTCCTTTTACATACCGATGTATTTAGAATAAAGGTCTTTTGCCAGCGAGGGTTCTTTCGTGCCCTGGATGATTGCCCTGCCGTCAGGGAATACGGTAATATCTATACCCTTGCGTCTTAATTTGAATCGTAGCAGGTATGGGTTGCAGGTGACGTCACTTAGCTCACTCGGCCCACTTGGCCCACTTAATTTATTTAACTGTGACGCCAGTTCCTTCAGCTCGATCTTTGAGCCATTTGGGGGAACGATCTGTACGGCATTACGCCCGCAGAGGGTGGTAGTCATTACACCTGACCTTGCGTGAAGGGCGTCATATCTGCCCAGCCTGCAGACGGGGCATTTGTCTGGCCTTGCGTTTGAGAGGTCAAGCCTCTGCAGCGTCCACGTCCAGGTATCTACCCTCACCAGGTCCTTTATCAGGGACTCACTGCATCCTGTGAGTATTTTGATGGCCTCGGTGGCCTGGATAGAGCCTATGAGTTGTGCAGTCGGGCCCAGGATACCTGCGGTCTCGCAGGTAGGGATAGTGCCGGCGGGGGGACTGGTCTCCAGGAGACATCTCAGGCAGGGCGTTTCTCCCGGTACGATGTTCATGAGCATTCCCTGACTTCCGATGCATGCGCCGTAGACCCACGGTGTGCGTGTCTTGACGGCGTAATCGTTTATAAGGAACCTCGTCTCAAAGTTGTCGGTGCCGTCAAGGATGACGTCGGCACCTGCGGCCAGGGCCTCTATGTTGGAAGAATTTACGTCTGCAACTATCCCCTCTACCTTTATGGCGGAGTTTATCCTGCCCAGATTCTTTTCTGCCAGCGTTGCCTTTGGCAGGCCGGTTTTTAGGTCCTCTTCGTTGAAGAGGGAATGTCTCTGCAGGTTTGTTTCCTCGAGAAAATCCCGGTCAACGATCCTGAGCCGGCCGACCCCGGCCCTGGCCAGCATACCGGCCGACGCGCTCCCCGTGGCGCCGCAACCAATTACCAATGCGTAGCCCCTGGAAAGCCTTTTCTGGCCCTCTATGCCTATAGGCTGGAAGAAAATCTGACGTGAATATTTATTATAAAGTTCTTCTTCCATATTCCATATTCAGGCGGTGGGTTGATTAGATAGGGGAGGCTTCATCTTCGGGAGGAAAGCTAAGGGCCAATCTAAAAGCCCTTAGCCTGTTTCGTAACAGCTCTCGCAGGTCTTGTCACCGTGGGCGATACACTTTTTCCTTGTATGTGTGATAGAAGAATTTATGCCCTTTCCGAAGCCTGCTATCCAAGCTATCAGGATGTCGCACATAGCCTTGGAGGGTGCGTTAACGGCCTCCCAATACTTGCCATGGATGCAGATAGTGTGATCCCAAACTATGTTCTTCTCTGTCTCATCCAGGACCTGGGCGCCTCTGTCGCACGGCATCCCGTCGCAGTAATTGTCGAGCAGAAGTTCAAATGCCTTTCCAGGCGTCTGGTCATCAGGGCCCAGACCCTTTTCCTTTACGGCCTGCTGGCCACAGCTTTGACCGTGCTGGTGCGCAGCCTGAGACGCCACATCCTTGGCCTCGTCACCCAATTTGTTATAAAAGGCGGTGATAATGGCAGCCTCTCTGGTCTCCACATCATCTATCAGGCCTTGTATTCCGGCATGGATGGGCTGGTCTGCCAGGATCTCTTCCAGGGGTTTGCCGTCATTTTGCGGTTCAGGGTACTTTTTGTAGACCTCCGCAAGCAGGTCTTCGGCATCCTGTCCAAACTTGTCCCTGAGTCCCTGAACAATGGCCTTCTCCCTGGCCTCAGAGACCTTGATCTTCTTGTGCATCCAGTGATGGATAGGTCCTAAAACTAAACTCATGCGCCTTTCGCTCCTTTCACCCGTGTTTCAGCACAGGGCCTTTAGACGGCCTCTACACACTCTATCTCTGGTATCTCCTCTTTTAGTCTGGCCTCTACACCCATCTTGAGCGTTACTAATGAACTTGGACAGGTTCCACAGGCACCCATCAGCTTTACCTTCACTACATTGTTCTCTACGCCAATAAAATCTATGTCACCGCCATCTGCCTGTAGCGCAGGTCTTATCTCTTCAAGAACCTTTTTTACCTTTTCGTTGTCAATCATGGGAAACAATCTCCTTCTGAAAAATGCCGTTCATTAGCAGGAAATTAGTCTAACTTATACTGAACGCGACTTTGCGAAGCTACGCCTTCTTTGCAGCCTTTTCGATTGCGTCGTTGAGCTCTTTTACGATTACTTCCGGGTCCATATTGTGCATCATGGCCCCGAAGGCAATGTCTTCCATCTTAGAGCCGGGGCATGTGAAGCAGCCGGAACCGAAGTACTTCTTAAAGACTTCTTCGGTCTCTGGGTAGTCCGATATGACCTCTCCCAGGCTCGACTTCTTCGTAATTGCGGGTTTGCTCATATTGTAATTGCTCCTTTTAATGCCGGTCAATCTGTTTGCGGGGCGG
Organism: Planctomycetota bacterium; assembly: GCA_030623665.1. Taxonomy (GTDB): domain Bacteria; phylum Planctomycetota; class Brocadiia; order Brocadiales; family Bathyanammoxibiaceae; genus Bathyanammoxibius. The sequence continues at coordinate 401 of JAUXLO010000122.1, read as the reverse complement.
GCCTTATGCTGGCAAGGATGTTTAACACGAAAAGACCGGTGCCAAGTACCGAAAAAAGTGCAAAGATGCCTGTCAAAAGAGGTGAGTAGCCCCAAAGGCTGACGAGCCCCAATAGGCCAATATTGGCAAGCCAGAAATGGTATACCATGAATTGTGGATAAGCTACAGGGTTTCCACTGAATCGGGGCAGGATGTGATAGCCAACACCGTATATCATCATTGACACCCATCCGAGAAGGTTCAGGTGCGAGTGCGCAAACCTGAGCTGCGCATTGTCCTCAAGTCCAAAAAGTACCATCATAAATCCCAAAGAAACTGCTATGAAGAGATATATAACGCTGGCAGCGACAAAATTCCTAGCTACAGGGTCCAATAGTTCTCCTCCTAGGTTGCCTACTGAT
>JAUXLO010000044.1 GCA_030623665.1 Planctomycetota bacterium | reverse complement strand
TGTTGTCTAATCCTCTATACTCTCAGGGAATATAAGTACGACAGGGGGTCGAGGACTCTAAAAAGACTTCACAAGAGTATGGGTAAGTACTTTATGAGAAAAGGTTTACCGATTCTTCTGCCATTATTAGCTTTGTTCTTGCTCGCTGGTTGTGCCTCGAACACGCACGACCTGGTGTGGCAGAGCAACGACCCCTTCTATCAAAATGAAGAAGGCAACGGGTCTTTCGGAAAAAAGACCTCCCTAGACAGGACCCTGCAGCTTGACCCCGGACAGGGCAACGTTAAGTACGCCCCGTCATTTCTGACAAATCCACCCAAGAGTATTGCCGTCTTACCGTTTGAGAACCTCGAGGGAGGAAATTTTAAGCTGAACTGGGTGCCTGTTACCAGCCGCGATGGTGAGGAAGAGGATAATTGGAGCTGGACCTATTCCAACAGGTTGAGGAAGTCCTTCTTCGCCTATTTCTCACTGAGGGAATTTGAACTTCTGAGCCTCTTGGAAACAGACACCGTATTAAAGGCGCTGGATATAACCAATGCAGAAAAACTTTACAACGTTGACCCGCGTGACCTCGCAGCGGCACTAGGGGTGGACGCCGTCATATATGGAAAAATGACCAACTATAGTGCCAAGTATTTATTCCTTTATACACAGGTGGCCGTTGGACTCTCCGTAAGATGCGTATCAGGGGAGGATGGCAGGGACCTTTTCATAGCAAGTGAGGTGAGACGCGACAATAAGTTCCGTGTGGCACTCAGCCCGATAGACCTTATCGTTACCGCTGCACAGAACACCCTCAATGTTCGGAAGCTTCACATGGCCAGGGCTGCGGACGAGGTCTGCCGGGAGGTAGTCTTAAGCATTCCCGTAGCTGAGACACTGGTGAAGCAGAAAAAAGCGCAGTGGAAAGAACTCATTGCCTCTAACCAAACGATACAGGACATCAAAGAGAAAATGGCCATTGCCAGCGGTGACGGGTCAGTCCTTCTTGCCGAGGGTGATGCTGAGGCGCTCAAGGCGGATGATGAAGCCGGCATGACAGCGCTTATTAAGTCAAGCGAAGATGAAATGTTTCTCGAGGGGATGGCGGAAGCGGCGCAGTTTGCCTATGCTAACGGCGCGGTGCGAGCCACCGAGTCCAGTCCTGAACTGGATTCACTACTAGAGGAAATCAGGGAATCAGAAAATGTCGAGGGGGACGATTTTGTTGGTGAAACTGACACTGACAGTTTCACCTATATAGCCTCCGCTCCCAGGTCAACTATGGATAGGATCCCTCACGTTGAGACGGAGAAGGGATTAGAGATTGCACGGACAGAAATCTTATACAGTAGCAAAGAAGATGAGACAATAGAAATCGACGCATCTGATATTGTCTACAGCAACGTAGGTGTAGTGGCTGATAATCCAGCGGATGCGACAGATGAACTAGACGATGCGAATTCCTCAGAGTTAGAAGACATAATGAATGAAATAATAGAGATGAGCATCTCCGATACCACCTACGGCGATAATAGCGACCTCCCGCCTTACGACAGTGCTTCTTAATAAACCGCAGCGTTCCACACTACCTGTAAATGGATAGCCCTTGTGAAAATGTTTTTTTCTGGGGCATAGACAGTATCTAAAACTGACAACCGCATCCTTAACCGCAGAATCCCCCCCTATTTCCCTTTAAATCTAAGCGTTTTTCTGATAATATCTTAGTAATCTAATGACGGATACAGTCATACGATACAGGGATTTAAATTGGTACTAGTAATCGACAACTACGATTCCTTTACCTACAATCTGGTTCAATGCGTGGGGGAGCTTGGTAAGGAGGTAGAGGTATTTAGAAACGATAAGATTACTATCAAAGAGATTGAGAAAAAGTCACCAAGGCACATAATTATCTCTCCCGGTCCGTGCACACCAAAGGAAAGCGGTATCTCCAACGATGTTATAAAACATTTTTCCGGGAGGGTGCCTATACTGGGTGTGTGTCTGGGACACCAATGTATCGCATACGCCTTTGGGGGTGAGGTGGTCAGGGCCCGGAGGTTGATGCATGGAAAGACCTCCATGATACGTCATGACGGCAAGTGTGTTTACAAAGGGCTGCCCAACCCCTTTGAGGCCACCCGTTACCACTCTCTTATCGTGGAGGAGGAGAGCATACCCGATTGCTTCGATGTAACGGCCAGGGCGGACAAAGACGAGGTCATGGGCCTAAGACACAGGGAATACGTGCTGGAGGGGGTCCAGTTTCACCCGGAATCTTTCCTGACAGAAGTGGGGCCAAAGATAATACAGAACTTCTTTGAACTCTGAAGTGTACTTTGAAAAGTTTTAGTGACCGTCTTATAGAGGTATTGAGGGAGAAGGGTAGCCCGGTTGTAGTAGGCCTGGACCCTCAGCTCCAATCGCTGCCATCCGAGATAAAGACCAGAAATTTCCAGCGTTACGGAAGAAACCTCAAAGGGGCCAGCCGGGCTGTACTTGAATTTAACCGCCGTATCCTAGACGTCATATCTCCGCACGTAGGCGTGGTAAAGCTCCAGATTGCGTTCTACGAGGTCCTGGGCCCACACGGTATTGATTCCTACCAGAAGACCGCCCGTTTCGCCCTGAAAAGAGGGCTTCTCGTCATTGGCGACATAAAGCGCGGTGACGTAGGGCACACCGCAGAGGCCTATGCCGAGGCGCACTTAGGTAAGGTAGATATAGACGGCCTCACCACCCAGGGATACGGTGTGGACGCCGTCACCCTTAACCCTTATCTCGGAGGAGACAGTATTTCACCCTTTCTCAAAACGGCAAAGGCTTATGGTAAGGGGCTGTTCATTGTCGTCAAGAGTACCAACCCCTCTTCTAAAGACTTCCAGGACAGGCGTTGCGGCACAAGAAGGCTCTGCGAACTTGTGGCCGGGGAGGTAAATGATTGGGGTAGCGGTCTTGTAGGTAAATCGGGCTATAGTGCAGTGGGTGCGGTGGTAGCTGCGGGTTCTCCTGCCTTAGGGAGACGCCTGAGGCGTCTTATGCCCAGGGCCTTCTTCCTGGTGCCGGGTTACGGTGCCCAGGGCACAAAGGCAGAGGATATACGCCCTTACTTCAACGCCGATGGCTACGGGGCCATTGTAAGCTCTTCGCGGGCAATAATATTTGCGTATAAGAACCCGTTGTGGAAGAAAAAATATGGGAGGAAACACGGAGAGAAGGACTGGGAGAGGGCGGTAGAGGATGCCGTTCTCAGGATGCGACAGGACGTATCCCGGGCACTTGGCAGGGGGCGGTGACGGTAAAGTGGTGGACGACAACTTCAAGGATAAGAAGATAACGGTTATGGGCCTGGGGCTCTTTGGCGGGGGTGCCGGTCTTGCCCGTTTCCTGGCACGCAGGGGGGCCAAGCTTATTATTACCGATCTCAAGACCGAGGAGCAGCTGACTTCTTCGCTGGACACGTTAGACGGCCTGCCAGCGGAATTCCACCTCGGAGGTCACAAGGAGGAGGATTTCAAGGACGTGGACATAGTCATGGTTAACCCCGCCGTACCGAGAGATTCCGGGTTTCTACAAATTGCCAGGGAGAACAACGTCCCCCTTGAGACGGAGATGAATCTGTTCTTCAAATTGTGTCGTGCACCCATCTTAGGGGTAACGGGGACGAAAGGCAAGTCAACGACTACGGCCCTAATCGGTGAGATGCTCCGTCATCAGGGACGTAAGATATGGGTGGGGGGCAATATCGGCCTTGGGTATTCACTGCTTGAACGTATTGACGAGATAGAGACAGACGACCTGGCAGTACTGGAACTCTCCAGCTTCCAACTTGAGGATTTGAGGGGACTGAAGATGTCACCTCATGTAAGCATCGTTACGAACATTGCGCCAAACCATCTGGACCGGCACGCCAGCTACGCCGAATATATAGAGGCAAAGAAAAATATCACCTACTTTCAGGGCCCCGACGACTACTGTATCATGAATCTGGACGACCAGGAGCTAAGGAAATGGCCTGCTGATACCGGGTCCAGGGCAAAGACCTTGTGGTTTAGTACGAGGGACGCCGTTGAATCCGGGGCCTTCTTGGAGAATGGCAGGATCCATCTGCGTCTCAGCGAGATAGAACCGCGTGAGGCAGAGGTCTCTTGCCTTTCGGACGTGAAGATTCCAGGCGCACACAACGTAGCAAACATCCTTGCCGCTTCCTGTGCGGCCTTCTTGATGGGTGCGGAGGGTGAACACATTAGTAAGGCACTAAGAGAGTTTCCAGGCCTTGAGCACCGGCTCGAGTTCGTCTGTGATATAGACGGGGTGCGCTACTATAATGATTCAATCGCCACCACCTCCGAATCAGCCGTAGCCGGCCTCAGGGTCTTTGAAGGGCCTCTGGTGCTTATTGCAGGCGGGTACGACAAAGGGACCCCGTTTGATGCCTTTGCCGAAGAGTGTGCGAAACACACTAAATGTGTTATACTTATTGGAAAAACCGCACAAAAGATAGGCGAATTAATCGCCCGGGCCAGAGGCGAGCCGAAATTGCCGGAAATCCTCTTTGCCTCGTCCCTGGAGGAGGCCGTGAGGTCTGCCAGGGGTTTGGCCCAAAGGGGCGATACCGTCTTACTCTCACCCGCCTGTGCGAGCTATGATATGTTTCTAAATTTTGTGGACAGGGGCAGACAGTTCAAGGCCCTGGTTCGAGAGGTTAAGTAAGGCTGGATTGCTTAGAATATGAACTATCAGGATAAAAAGAAGAAGACTGCGGTCGGGCTGGTAAGGCGGCTCCAGGAAAGGTGCCACAAGGCCCTCTTTGCCGGGGGTTGTGTACGTGACATGCTGATGGGCATAAAATCCGCCGACTACGATATAGCTACCAGTGCGCGTCCCGAGGAGGTTATGGGCCTTTTCGAGAAAACCATCCCCGTAGGGGTGCAGTTCGGCGTAGTTGTAGTGGTGGCCGAAGGTTTTCAGTTTGAGGTGGCCACGTTCCGCACAGAAGGTGTCTACTCTGACGGCCGTCATCCGGACAGCGTCAACTTTACCGACCCTGAGGGGGATGCCCGCAGGCGTGATTTCACTGTTAACGGTATGTTCTACGACCCTGTTAAGGACGAATTACTAGATTTTGTCGATGGACAGAGGGATATTAAGATCGGGCTTGTGCGTGCTATCGGCGACCCTTACGAGAGATTCAGGGAGGACTATCTCCGCATGATACGCGCCGTGCGCTTTGCCAGCCGCTTTGGCTACGAAATAGAAGAGTCGGCCAAAGAGGCTATCAGAGGGAATGCAGAGAAGATCCAAGGTGTGAGCTGGGAGAGGATACGGGAGGAGCTGCAAAAGATACTCCTGGACGATAACAGAAAGAAAGGGTTACAACTGCTTGACAAATTAGGGCTTATGGCCGAGATCCTTCCGGAGATTACCGCCATGAAAGGCGTTGAACAACCGGAGAACCTGCATCCCGAAGGTGACGTGTTCATCCACACACTCCTTACGGTATCGTATCTGGAGAAACCCTCGTGGGTGCTTGTAATGGGTGCCCTTCTCCACGATGTGGCCAAGCCCGTAACCATCGAAGAAAGGGGTGGCAGGATACGCTACCCCCTGCACGAATCGGTAGGGGCTGAGATGGCTGGAGAGATATGTGACCGCCTGAAGACCTCTAAAGAGGAGAAGGACAAGATAAAATGGCTGGCCAGAAAGCACCTGGCCTTCAAGGATGCCCGAAAGATGAGGCTGAGCAAACTCAAGAGACTTCTGTCCCACGAAGATTATCCCCTCCTTGCGGAGGTCTGCAGAGTGGATGCGCTCGCCAGCTCCGGCGACCTTACTGATTACAATTTCTGCCAGCAAATGCGCAAACAATTCAAGGAAGAGGAGCTAAAACCGCTTCGCCTCCTCACAGGGGACGACCTCATCGCCATGGGGCTGAAACCTGGCCCCATCTTCTCCAAAGTCCTTACGCAGGTTTATGATGAACAACTGGAGGGCAAGATTCGTACAAAAGAAGGTGCCCTCGACAGGGCCAGAGAATTGACAGAGGGAGCCAGGGTATGATGTATCTCCCGTTAATGGCAACATTGCTTCATTTGGGTTGGTGTATGGCCATTGTTTCGGCCCAACCAGGGAAACTGGAGGCCGCACAAGGAAGGGAATCGCCCACAACTGAACACCACGAGGTTTACGGAGGCAACAGGGGGCTTGCCAGGGAATATGCAGAGGAGTGGCTCAGGACGGGGTTAGCACTGAGCGAAAAAGGCCTGTTTGATGCATCATTAGCCTTTTTCACAAAGGCCGTTCGAGAAGATCCAGAACTATACCAGGCCTGGTACAATAGGGGCCTGGCCCAAAGCAAACTGGGCAAATATGAAGAGGCCATAGCGTCTTTTACTACGGCGCATCGAATCAATCCCCAGGAGACAAAGGCATTGGTAAACAAAGGTGTCGCTCTTATTGAATTGCGTGAGTGGGAAGAGGCCATTGAATGTCTTGATAAAGTGCTGTCGCTTGATGAGGAGAATATCCTGGCCTGGTACAACAAAGGCGTCGCCAGCAGCGTTCAAGGTATGTACAAAGAGGCCGTTGCATCGTTTGATAAGGTGCTGGAGCTGGACCCTAACTACATCCAGGCATGGAACGAGAAGGGAATAGCCTTGATGGGGCTTGATAAAGATGCCCAGGCTGTAGAGTGTCTTAACATGGTGATTGAGATTTCTGAGGTCAACGAAGACGCAAAGGAGCTTGCCAGGGAATATGGAGAGAAGTGGCTCGAGACGGGCTTAGAACTGAGTGAAGAGGGCAAGTATGAAGAGTCATCAGACTTTCTTGCAGGTGCAATTAAAATTTATGAGATTTCCGGAGGTGATAAGGAGTTTCCTAGAAAATATGCAGAGGAGTGGCTCGAGGAGGGAATAACACTAAGTGGAAAGGGCAAGTATGATGAATCATTAGACTTTCTCACGAAGGCCATACGAGTATATCCGATACTCTATGAGGCCTGGTATTATAGCGGGTTAGCTCAAAGTAAACTGGGTAAATACGAAGAGGCCGTGGCATCTTTCAGTATGGCACACAAGATCAACCCACAGAAGATAAAAGTATTGGGGAACAAAGGTGTCGCTCTTATTAAATTGCATAAGTGGGAAGAAGCCATTGAATGTTTTGATGAGATACTGTTGCTTGATGAGGAGAATATCCTGGCCTGGTACAATAAAGGCATGGCCAGCAGTGCATACGGTATGGATAGAAAGGCCGTCGAATCGTTTGATAAGGTGCTGGAGTTGAACCCTTACTATATTAAGGCATGGAACAGTAAAGGAATAGCCTTGATGAAGCTGAATAAGAATAAAGAGGCGTTGGAGTGTTTTGATACTGCAATTGCAATTGACGACAGCCTTTCACAAGGGTGGAGTAACAAGGTCACGGCCTTGACCAGGATGGGTGAGAGTGAGGATGCACTGGCTTGTATTGACGAATTCCTGGAGGGCCATCCCGAAGACGCATGGACGCTGAATGCCAAAGGTGAGGTCATGCTGGCACAGGCACAATACGAAGAGGCCCTGGAATATCTTGACATGGCACTAGAGATTAGAAATGACGTGGCCCAGGTCTGGACTAACAGAGGTAATGCCCTGATTGGCTTGGGAAAAGAGGATAAGGCAAAAGGGTCATTTAACAGGGCCCTGGAATTAGACTCGGGGCTCGCATATGAGTTGACTGATAAAGGTATACACGTCGGTTTGCTGGGGGGGCTGAGCAAGGAGGAGGGCGAGGACGAGGAGGAGACAAAAGAGAGGCTGAGAAAGATGCTCGCCCTTTACGACAAGGCCATTGAAAAAACCCCCAGGCTTACGGGCCCATGGTTTGGCAAAGGAATGCTCCTAAAGGAATTTAACCGGATGGAGGATGCCCTGGTATGCTTTGATAAAGTCCTGGAGATTCATCCTGCAGACCTGGCAGCTTTGGCCAACAGGGGTGAAGTCCTGGCTGCGTTGTCCAGATATAATGAGGCCCTCGCCAGCTTTGATAAACTCCTGGCCATAAACCCGGGTGATACTGGCGTATTGACTGATAAGGCTATGGTGCTGCATAAAATAGGTCAAGATGAGGGTGCAATGGCAACACTTGACAGGGCGCTGGAGATCAACCCGAGAGACATCAAGCCTGTTCTGGGCAAGGCTACACTCCTGGTCGACCAGGGCAAGTATAGAGACGTGTTGGTAGTTATCTACGAGGCATCGAGGCTTTTTGCCGAGAAAGAGAAGGAAAAGGAGAAAAAGCCGAGAGCCCTTTTTGTGCCGTCGACGCCGAAGGTAAAACAGAAGAAGACAGTGGCCGAGCTTGCTAATGATGCGTCGGCACCGGGCATCGGAGAGATTAGAATGTTAAACATCAAGGCCCGCGCCCTGATTGGATTGCACAGGTATAAAACCGCCCTAGACATGCTCAATCGAACATTGGAAGATGATAAGGAGGTTTCTCAACATAATACAGAGATCTGGATGAACAAAGGGGACGCCCTTCTTGGATTACACAGATATGCTCAGTCCTTGAGGTCTTATGATAAAGCCTTGGAGATTGACCCAAAAAATATTGAGGTATGGATTAAAAAAGGCGATATCCTGCGCACACTGGGTAGGTTCACTGAAGCGATTGCAGCGTATGACAATGCAATTAGTATAGATTCCGGGTCGGCAAAGGCCTGGTATGCGAAGGGCAACATACTCAATATTATGGGTAAACGGGACGAGGCCAAGGAGTGCAATGCCAAGGCCCTGGAGATAGACCCCAATATTAGCAGCAAAGGTTAAGCCGTAGATTTTTGGTAGAGGAAGGTTATGGCGATGTACGTGAATAATAGAAACTTAGCGCTTCTCTTGTACAAGTGTTGTTTGCTTCTTGTAATATCGGCCTTATTTAACATTGAGCCTCCGTCCCTGTCGCCATCGGGTGTCAGCCTGTCCAGCCGGACATTACTCGGCGCGGAAGATGCAGCTAAATGGTACAGATTCGGAAACAACAAGTCCGCACAAGAGAAATACGAGGAAGCTATCGAATACTATAACAAGGCCATTGCCGCAGACCCCGGGTTTGCACATGCATGGAATAACAAGGGTAATGTCCTGAGCATACTTAAGAGGTATGATGAGGCATTAGAGTGTTTTGGCAAGGTCTTGGAGATAAACCCGGACGACACCCATGCGTTGAGTGGAAGGGCAAACGTCTTAACCCAATTGAATAGACACGATGAGGCCCTCGAGTCCATAAATAAGGCGTTGGCAATTGACCCGAAACACGCCTATATATGGTTCAACAAGGCAAACATCTTAGTCAAGGTTGACAGACCTGACGAGGCCCTGAAGGCCTTCGATAAGGCCATAGATGTCAACCCAGGCTTCGTTAACGCCATACTGGGCAAGGCAAGCGTATTGACTGCGTTAAAGAAGCACTATGAGGCCCTTGAGTGCTATGACATGGCCATAGAGATTGCGGGTCCGGAGGTAATTGCGGCATTTTATGAAAAGGCCACCCTGCTAAACGACCTTGGCAGATACGAGGAGGCATTGGGACATTACGATATGGTCACTCAATTGGAACCTGAATTTGCCGATGCATGGCATGAAAAGGTCCATATCCTGAAGAAATTGGGCAGAGACGAAGAGGCTCAAGAGTGTCTCAAAGAGTACAGGGAAGTAAGCTCGAATAGGCACTAGGGTTGCTGCGGACTTCAAATAGGGGCCCTCAAAAGGCATCTTAATGTCTTTATTATGTTAATCAGGAGTAACAAAATTGTTTAAAGAAAACGGACGGTTTTTCAGTCTAAGGTTAATGAGCTACATCATCGTAGGCTGCATGTCTGGTCTGACGTATTTTCCTATAGGGTCATACCAGGCAGCGTGGTTTGGATGTCGTACTGTCTGTGCGGGGGAAGCAAAGGCGTGGTTAGAACAAGGAAACGACTTTGTCCTGCACGGTGATTTAGAAGGTGCCGTGGAATGTTACAGCAAGGCCATTGAGCTGGAACCAGAATACGTCGACGCATGGAACAATAAGGGAACCGCCCTGCTTGGGCTAAAAAAGTACGAAGAGGCACTCAGGTGTTATAACAGAGCCCTTGAGATAAACCCGAAGGATTCCTTCGCATGGAACGGCAAGGGCAACGTCTCAGACGACTTGGACAGACATGAAGAGGCCCTTGAATATTACGACAAGGCCATTGATATAGACCCTGCGTACGCACATGCCTGGTACAACAAGGGACAGGTCCTCGAGAGTCTCAAGAGGTACAAGGAGGCTATGGAGTGCTATGATAAGGCCCTCGAGTTTGACCCTGGTTCTCCAACTATATGGTACGATCAGGGGAATCTCTACATTCAATTAAAGGACTATTCCAGCGCTTTAATATGCTACGAAAGGGCCCTGGATATAAACCCGATGTT
>JAUXLO010000025.1 GCA_030623665.1 Planctomycetota bacterium | reverse complement strand
GAAGTATTTTTTTGAGGCGGGTTACACATTATAGGCAAGCGGGCGTTCCAAGCACCCGGCCGTATCTTTGCAAAAGCTTGGAGACTCCACCTCTATCCCTACAGCATTACAGAAATTATCCAGCATCATCAACATATCCATCAGGGACAGGGTGGATTCCACAATAAGCGCACGGTGCTTCTCGTTCGGCGCCTCCTCATAGAATAAAACGGCCATCGTCATTACGCGCACGAGGTGCCTTGCATGCCGGCTTATGAGACAATATTGGTCCCAGGTCTCTTTACCCATCTCACCCCTTGCAAACATGTCCTCCACCTCAACCTGTAGACGTTCCAGGTACTCTTCAACCACGAGGGCCGTTTCCTTGGCATCTTCCAGCTCAGTCACTGCTAGTGCGGAGACGGTAAGGAACAGGGATAATAGCGCGGCAATTGGTGTTAGGGGCCGTATAGACATCTTGCGCACCTCACAACTAATAGGCGTGGACGAAGAATTCCGGTGTGATTTCAGGAATTTCAATCCCCTCAGAAAATAGTAATCTCTGTAGCAATACGAGTCTCTTAACCATTTCCTCAGAAGACTTTGTAACGATCTGGCCATAGGAGTCTTCCACCGGTGCCTCTTCGTAGAACAGGATGGACATCACAAACAGGTGATGATAATGCTCTGTAGATCTGGCCAGAAAATCGTACTCTTCCAATACCTCTGTAGATACATCACCCCCCTCGTAGGCATTTTCTACGGCCTCTGTTGCCCTGCCAAGATACTCCTCTACATCCCAGGCGGACTTCTTTGCACCCGCCACACCGCTCGTATAATCCACAGGCGGAAGCTCGTAGAGCCCTATATTCAGCGCAATTACTGCTGACAGTATCAGTTCCATGAAAACATACTCCAATTAAAGGCAAAATGCCTAAACATCCTCCATATCTATTATACCCCGCACCAACGGCCTTCACAAGGAGAGAACGTGGCTAGGGTGCGATGTGTTGTATATTTGGATGGCAAACGTGCTAAATATAGCACGGGCAGTATAAATTCCTTGTGCTTAACGGCCCTTATGAAGATTTAGCTCAATGGGACTAGATGTGGAAATAATGCAGTATGATGCTCAGCCCCTCGGCCTCTGCCTGGTAGTCGGCAGCCAGGACCTTGAGGCCAAGGACGTCAGCCGGGCCGTAGTTAACCGTTTGGATGCTAGTTGTCGCGGACAGATTATCCTGGGTTAGCGTAGCGACGCGGCCCTGTGCAGAGCCGTTCTTCATGAGGTCTATCTGCAGGTCGCTGCCTCTGGGCGCGCTCCGGGCATGAATGGTAATCTTGTCTATAGTAACGTCCTCAACGAAGGCGAAGCCGTCAAAGAATATCTCGCCGTCGGCCGGCACCCCTTCATGGTATATGGTCATATACCTGTGCTCTATCCTGGGCACCTGCAAAAAGACCCTGGCGTCCTTCACGTCTGAGGCGGCGACGTTGTTTATCGTCCCTGCGGCGGCAGTCCCGTCGTCCTGGACGGTCACGATGCAGACGGGCATCTCGCTACCGGGCAAGGCAGGTGCCTGCACCGCATCAGGAGTGGTACCCGGAGTACCTTCGTATTTATTGAGCCTTGCCGAGGCGTCCACCGTAAACAGAATCTTGTTATACTGCCCTGCCGACATCGTCGAGACCTCAAACTCTCCCGCCGGACCAAGCCTCACATTATTATTGCCCAGAAATGTGATTTCCGTATGCCCTATGAGAAAAGAACCGCCGTCTATCCGGATAGACCGGTTTGGTGTATCCTGCGCGGACGGCCTGAGGCGGTGTGTCACCTGTCTGGCGGAGGTCAGCTCGCCTGTAATCTTATTTATGTCCGTGGCGTCAATGAGGGAGCCCCGGCCGAAATACTGTGGGTTTACTACCTGGCCGGCATCGGCGCTGTGGAAATAGACATACCCCATGACCCAGTCGACGTAGAATTCTCCCGATTGCGCGGGGAGCGACATCACCTCGGTATAGTCGGTAATGCTCACGCCGGATTCCTTATCCGGCAACTCGTCCAGCCGCACCCTGTACGGGGAGTTGGCGGGTATGATATGAAATTCTGTGGTAACATATTGGAGGCTGTCTCTGCGGTTCACCTCCGTGGTAAACGTGGCCGTCTCCACACTGGCCCTTACGTCCAGTCTAATATCTTCTATTGCATCAGGCATGTGACAACTCCTCAGCTCATAACATGTATCTTGAGTAGCACTGTTTCAGGTTTTTTGTGGCTGAACTCTCCGAATACCGCACGGCCGAACGGGGCCGAACCGTAGACCACGCTGCGCAGGAATTCCAGCCGCAACCCGACGAAGACGAGGCCGATAGACGCAGCTGTGGCGGGTACGTTAAGCCTGAAGTCCAGCGTCTTTTTGCTGTTGCTCCACATCGGGCCGATACTAAATTCCGTGTTCGCGGTAAGTGCGGTGTATTGGGACTGCCCGGAGGTCTTTACCTCCAGGTATCCGTCATCCACCACCTCCTTCCCGAGACGGTTATCATCGCCCAGTGCGAATATCGAGAGTCTCACGTCATCTGCAGGCTCGGCTATCTGGAGCCTGGAGAACCAGAGGTCAAGGGTAAACGTCCTTTCTGTATCCTTCTGGTACCAGTTAACCGGTATTATCAACGCCTCATGGTCGGTCTTTCCCGCACGATACAGTTCCAGCCTTTCCTCGCCTAGCCGCCTCCTGGCCGGATCAAACATGGTGGTGTAGGTAATACACAGGGGCCTCTGGCCCTTTACGTCCGTCCTGAGGAGCCACGCCTGAGGGAACTCCGTCTCGAAGGCGAAATCAAAGGTGGCTGCGGCAGCGGCGTTACCCCTGAGCATCCAGTCTCCGGCCACACCCGTCTCAAAGGAGAACCCATAGGCGGAACCGGCCTTTACGTCGGAGCGAAGACCCTGAAGCAAGATCTCCGGCAGCCTGGCCCCCGCCTCTGTGGCAAGGGACCACTCCGGGGCCAGCCCCGTTGAGAATGAAAATTCCCACGCACTTCCGGCCCTTACCTGAGACCTTAATCTTTCTTCTGCGACGAACATCTGGCAATCGACTCCACTATTAGCGCGTGGGGTTTCGTTATGGGACGCCTTGACCTTACCAGCTCCACGGCATCATCAATATCCATTCCCTGAGAGACCAGGTATGCGGTAACCGCCCCTGCACTCCTTGAAATCCCTGCGTCGCATGCGACACAGACGTTTTCACCGCCGGACAACCAACCTGAGATGGTATCGACGACCGTCTGTATTGTCTCACGCGACCAGGGGACGGCGTCATCAATGGCCACTTGGACGTGTTCCCTCTTTATAGGGCTGAGACTCAGGAGGAGCACCTTGTACTCGCCCTCCGGAAGCGGGTCGGCGCCGTAGCGGTCGGAAATGTACAGATTTTCAATTATCTCATGCATCATAAGCGCTATTAAGTTTTACACCATGAGTACTGCATAATGACAATTATGCAAATCCTTTCACTCTTTCCCCTCCCTTGAGGGGAGGTTTTCCGTCTCCACCCACTCCCTTGAGGGGAGGGGGTAGGGGGAGGGTGTGTGTTCACCCCCACCTTTTCCTCCCCCCTCAAGGGGGAGGGAATAAAAGACCCGGTGCGCCCAGACGCACCTTACATCAGTTTACGGGTCAAAATTGAACGTAGGGACAGATCGTACCCAAGGCTGAAAGTCCACCAGAGGCGGATGTGCCTACGGCATCACCCGCCAGCCAGTTTGGAGGGCAGACCCGCTTACGGCGGGTCTGTCCCTACAGTCCTATAGTTTACGGCAGTATACGCTCATATACCAATCCCGGTTTCCCGGCAAGATCCCAGGCCTCTATCTCGATGTCTACGGTATCTTCGTAACCCCAGCCGCCCGGGGCAGGTCTTACCTCCACGTCATAGCTGTGGCGGTTGCCCGTGAATGAAAACCCGGCGTCTCCGTACTTATAAACAGCCCCATTTATTTTAACCCTAACCATGCTTATATCAATACCAACTGTGTCGCTCTTCACCGTAAATCTTACCGGGTTGTTGAGGGGGACGTTGGTTTCCCCGTCTCTCGGCGAGACGTATCTTGCTGCATACGGTACCGGGTCGACCGGCATGGTAGTCCTCGGCGGCATATCGGCCAGGGCTGTTACCTTTACTATATCGCCGAGTCCGTCCACGCCTATGCCGAGTTCGGCCTTCTGACCCTCTATGTCAGTGGACGCCACGGACCTTGGGGGCGCCGCCAGCAGCGCATTAACAAGCCCGGACCCGTATATCTTCTGGTTATACTCGTCACTGAGTCCCTCGCTGGTCAGGGTTGTGGCCGTATCAGCGAGCAGTCGTCTGACCTCTGCGGGACTTGAAGCAATCCCAGCCGCTATTATGAGTGCTGCAACACCTGCGACATATGCGGCACTCATTGAGCTGCCCAGACCAAGTCCCATGCTATCTGTTCCCACAGTGGAGCCTGCACCCATCTGATACACAGAATTGTAGGTAATCATGCCTCCGCCGGGGGCGACCAGTTCGGTGTTGCCGTCCCTTGCATGATATAAGCGCCACGTACGCATGAGCTGCATGAGCGTATCCCAAAAAGACCTGTAGTGGTCGGGGCTGTCCTTCAGGTTCACGTCCCCCACCCCTATGACCTCAGGATGTCTGGCGGGGAAGAGGGCATAGGGGGTGCTGCCTGGCCAGGCGTTGTTGACATTGGTGTAAGAGGCATACGTGCTGCCCACTGGCGCCACTACGGTAATGCCGGCCTGGTATGTCCTTTCCAGGGCATCGCTCAGTGCCTGATTATAGTCGGTGGAGCCGAATCCCAGGTAAAGCACCTCCATCCGGTTCTCTACGGCCCAGTCAATGGCCGCCGCCGCACGGTCCCAGGTCGAAAGCCCATCATCATCCGATATGCGAAGGTCGTACAGATGGGCCTCGGGCGCTACGCCCGTTATGCCCAGATCAAGCGGCCCACCCGACTGAGAGGCGATAAACGGCCGTCCGCCAGCCGCGATGATGCCGGCCTGAAAGGTGCCATGGCCAAAGCCGTCCGTACCGTCGGGGGTCTGACCCCGGACAAAGTCCCATCCGCCCTTTATACGCTCCCTGAAGGCCACGTGCTTTGAGATGCCGGAGTCCACCAGGCCAACCCTCACACCCATGCCCTTATTATAGAGGTGGGCCAGGTCTGCCCCTATCCTCTCCAGGGCCTTCCGGTTCACCAGTGAGGTATCTTCATCTTCATACTGTGCATAAAAACCCTGAAGTTTTAGCATGATCCTCTATCTGCGAACGGCGTTTGTTATTGTGTTACAAGATTCAGACCGGGATTCCCCGCCAGATCGGCCGCAAACGCCTTGATGTTAACGCCACGATTGTACTCAAAGTCTGCAGTGGGGTCTATAGTGACGGTGTACTCCCTGGGCGTGCCGGAGTAGCTGAAGCCGGGATCTCCCTTCTCATACCTGACGCCGTCCACTTCCACCCACACGGTGTCTATGTCCACGCCCCAGCCATCATCCCTGAGCACAAGGGTGATGTTTGTGTTGACCGGCACCCCGGTCTGTCCCGGTGCAGGGCTGGGGTAGTTAAACACGTATGGTCCCTGCGTGTCTTTGGTCTTGAGTTCACACTTGAGATTAGTGAAGACCAGGCTTGAGGTGGCGATATCGGTCTTGAAATCCTCAAGTCCCTGGGCGTAACCTTCGAGGAGTGCCTTGAGGTCATCGTATGCCCAGATGTTTCCGCTCAGTTCGGTCTTAAGGTCTTCCAGTGCGGTATAGGCCTGTGCCTGAACCTCGGACATGAGGTCTTCCAGAGACCAGCCATGGGCCTCAAGAGCGGCCTTAAGGTACTCCAGCCCCATGGGCCACTCAGCGTCGAGGAAGGACTTCATGTCTTCCAGTGCATCATATACCTGCGGATCGGCGGCGGTGTATTCGAGGTTGGTGCTGTAGCTGGCATAGGGATCATAGCCGCCAAAGACGTAACACTTATAGCTGCCGATAGTGACCAGCGGGAAGGCGTCTCTTTCGCCCGGCATGTCCGTCTTGGTGGTCCAGGAGTTGCCGGACTGGTCATATTCCTCGGTTGTCTTTATAGCGGTATTTAGTGTCTCGTGCCTGCCTCCTGCAGCGTAACCTTTACCACTTACCGCAGCACCGCCCAGATATGCGCATGCTTCACCCTTGCTAGCCTTGGTGGACCAGCTGTCACCGCTTTGGGAGTACTCATAATTGGTTGTATAATTGGTCCCGCCAGACCTTCCTGCCGCAAGGTAGTACGTATCACTTCCAAGTGTAAACCCGGCACATCCTTCTCTGGCGGCGGGCATATCCGTCTTGCCGGTCCATGAATCGCCGCTCTGAGAATATTCGGCATGGGGGTTTGTGCCGGTCCTTCTGCCGTACGCCTTATCGTTCCCTACGGTACATGCACCGTCGAAGACACGGTCCCCGCCTGTTGACCAGGGAGGTCCTGTTTTGGTGGCCCATGAGTTGCCGCTCTGGGAATACTCATAATTGGAAACATTGTTCAGAGCGCCGTATACATACAGCTTGTCGCTTCCTATGGAAGTGGAACCGGGACCGCTGCTCATGCTACCCGGCATGCTGGCCTTGGCCGTCCATGCATCACCGCTCTGTGAATATTCCCTGTGCGTGCTTGCGCTGGTGCCACCGGAGATATACCCCTTGTCGCTACCGATTGATGTCCCCGCGTGTGCGTCACGGGCCTCCGGCAGTGCCCTTCTAGTTGTCCACGTATCAGCCATTACTATCTCCTATCGGGTAGGCAGGTGTAATAGTCGGCGCATAAGGGCTGTTACTCGCCACCCGCCGCATCTTGCCTGCTATCTTCCAATTGTTTCACTCTTTCCTGAAGGGATTCAATAAGCCCTTCCTTTTCGTCCTCCGGTATCTGGGGAAGGTTTTCGCCCCTGCCGCCCTGGACGAACCTGCGCAGGAACTCACGCTGCCAGTACTCCGGCTCTGCCTGCTCGTAGTTGCCGGGGAATTTCCTGAGCGGGGCCAGACGGTCCATCTCTTCCTTAAACTGCCTTATCTCCCGCATGGTCTCGCCGATGGCCTTCTTTATATTGACCTGTCCCCACTCCTTCATGCCCACCTCGAGCCGCGACTTCTCTATGGATAGGTCAAGCCTTTCACGCTCAAACTGGTCGTTGGTCACGTTATCCAGCCTGTAGCACCACTCCCGGACGTTTAGTTGCTCGGCCTCTATCTCCAGCCCGGTCTTGCGGTACTGGTAGTGCATATCAAGAAGGCTGTGATACCGGGTATGGATCTCCTGCAGACACTGCCTGTGCGCCCTGTCAGCCGAGCACTTCTCGAACTGACCGATGATGAAATTCCTTATCTGGTACTGGGAATGGCCCAGCGGCAGGCCCTTAAAGAATTGTTCGACCTCATTAAGGAGCTGCCGGTTCTGACCCGTGACCAGAAACAACGGGTCAGATCTTCTGGTGAGTTCCTTCTTCATTTTTGCCTCGATTCTCTCGTTAGAAGGCATGAGTGTCCTAAGCCCTTGCGTCCAAGGTCAGATTAATCAGATGCCACCCCCTTCCGCCAGCCCCAGGTCTCGGAGCCAAGATACTCCTCGCCGCGTTTTTTGACGCTGACGCTGACGTCACCGACCCGAAGGGTGTCGTCGTCGGATTTCTGGAAGGCGGTAAGTTTATAGACCACCACGTTATCGTCGTCACCGTTACGGCCGGCGCCCATCAGGTAGACGTCTGTGACATGGGGTCTCCCGCCTATGCGCTGTACGCACTCTATCATGTGGTTATACTCACGGTAGCCCTGGAGTACTATCCGGTCGCCGTAGGGATTGGTGTACGCCAGCTTCTCAATCGGTTTATCCGGCAGATCGTTCCATCCGGTATCCAGAGAGCCCAGGGTAGCCCCCTCTACGAGCTCACCGTCCTGAAAGGTAACCACGAACCTCATCAGTTCCGCCCTTGGTTTCATGTCGTTTCCATTTCCTTCGCAGCCTAAGGTTATTGTAGGGACAGGTCTTCAGACCTGTCCGCAATGGAGGTCTTAAGAAAACCGGGCGCAGTGAGGCTCAGCTTGGTCTGCCCCACAACCCGCTATTAAGAATACGAGAACCTCAGGGTGCACACCGGATTCTCCGAAAACGGACTTGCGGTGGCCGGCACCCTGACGGCCAGGTTGAAGTACAGGTCGGCACCGCCCGACGGAATGTTGGCCGATGAGAGTTCTAAACGGTTGTCGGATCCGGAACCCGCCAGCCTAACGGCCCCCGCCGCCCAGTCGCTTGAGCCCGGGCTTGAGTAGGTGGTGCCGGAGCCGTAGAGATACGAACTGCCCGCCGCGCCGGAGCCCAGGACCTGGGTGTCGAAGCCGTTGTGGTTGTCATCGTCCCAGAACTCCAGAAAGGCCTTGGACTGTGTCTGGCCCGCTATGTGCATGCAGAACACGTAGCGATTGTCGCCACCTTGCTGCTTGCCCTGGTTAGTCCCGGCCAGCGGTGTCTGGTCTATGATAGAGCCGTCGTCTATGAAGGTCTTGTCTATCTCCGCCGAGCCGGAGTCAGGGATGATAATGGTGTCGCGGGTGCCGGTGGCGTCACCGTCATTGGCGTTGGAACCGGTCCAGAGCAGTGTAAAGGCCGATGCCCCCGTACCCGTGGTAATGGGGTTAAAGTTGCTGTCAGACCCCGAGCCGGCGGTCTTTGCAACATTGTTTGTCGTATGGTTATAGAACCAGTAAACGTCAGGTTTGGCCATCTCACAAATCCTCCAAATTCATTTGAAATTCTTCTGATTAAAACCCTATAATCCTAGTCAATGGTCACCGAGCGCGAGCGAAAAGGTAAATTCATCGAGTTTTTTACCAAGACCCCCGCCGGTATATGTTGTCCTCATTTCTGGTATCTTAAATGGGCCAACGGCTGTCCGTACAAATGCGAGTACTGCTACCTGCAGTACACCTTTCGCTACCTGCCTGAGCCTGTCATCTTTACCAACCTTGAGACCGACATGGTAAGGGAGGTCAAGGGCTGGCTCCTCCAACAGACGGGGCCGCAGATCCTGGTCACGGGTGAACTGGCAGACTCCCTTGTCTACGACAGAAAGGTAGGGCTCACCAAACTGTTGATACCCATCTTCCAGGATTCCGCGCTTAATCCATACGGCCATCGTGTCTACTTCCTCACAAAGTCCACGTGCATCGAAAATATACTCGGCTTCAGGCCATCACGCCACGTAATCACGACCTTCTCGGTAAACGCCATGCCCGCCTGGCAGGCCTACGAGCACGGCACGCCCTCACCCAAGGAGCGGCTCTCTGCAGCCCGCACGCTGAGCGAGAGGGGCTGGCCCGTCAGGATACGCCTCGACCCCATGGTGCCCGTTCCCGACTGGGAGGAGGCGTACATAGAGATCGCAGAGGATATCTGCACCATCAAGACCCTTGAGAACGTTACCCTGGGCTCGCTGAGATACTTCCCCGGACTGAAGAGATTCGCCAGACACGGAGGCGATATATTCTCCTTCGGCCGGGACCACAAGGACCCTGACAGGCGGAGGCGTGTTCCCACTGAAACACGGCTTGGCATGTACCGCAGTGTCATTGAGGTCTTCAGGGAGCGAAGACCGGAGATACCCATAGGTGTCTGCAAAGAGGTGGAATCTATATTCCCTGAGCTCTCTCTGCCGCTGCCCCAGAAGGACTGTGCCTGCATCTAGGAAATCCTGTACGCGGCATAATAGGCCGTTCCTCTGGAATTTCTCTCCCCGTTTATCTTGTCAGCCTTAAAGCCATGCATGCTGGCTACCCTTCTGATAAATTCGTCTACAATGCTGTCGAACCTTTCATACATCTCGTCTGTTACCTTTCTCCAGTTCCGTGAGGTCCCTGAAGTCAGGGCGGTTCCCATCGTCTTTCCTGTCCTCCCTGTACGCCAACAGGAGCTTGAGGGCCTGCGGGTCGCCTTCCCTGGCCTTGTTGGCTATGGCCTTAAGACCTTGCTTAATCTCATGGGCTATATCGATGTCCGTATCGCCCGGTGGAGACGTCTTCTTTTGCGCCCTTTTTTTCTGTTTAGGTCTAGGCATGCGCACGTATTCAGGGGTTTAGAGTGGCGGCAGTTTCGAGGCAAAAACTAAAGTGGATGCCCTGCCGTACACGTACAACACATGTGACACAGGCACCCACATGTTCACTGAGCAATTGTGGAAGGTGGAGGTGTGCGGTTTGTTGCCGCTTATCTTCGGCCTTTGTTTTATTTAGCCTTCCCGACTATGGGGAGAACACCTCCAGAACCTTCCACAGTATTTATGAGAAGTTTACCACACTTCTCCGTCATGTCAATATCAAGACTCCACCAAAATCAACCTTGCCCCATATCATTGACAGTACCATAGCATGGTGTATACTGTATTAAGACGGCTGGAAAATCAGCATAGCTGTCATTCTGAGGGAGTCAGGCAACACTTGGAGAGGTGTTGCTACAGTTGTGGACGCAATTTCTTGAATCGTACAATAGAGGAGAGGCAGTATTTCCCAGAGAAAGGTTTTTCCCCGATGAGTAACCGCCTGTTTATCGTTCCACTACTTGCATTTGCCCTATCCCTACCTGCCTCCATCGCACAAGGAGAGTCCAACGATAAGAAGGAAGATATTTCTTCAGAAACAGAGGCCGGGGCTGACACTGACAAGAATCCGGACATGAATGAAAAGGACTCTCATAAGGAGGCCAACCGGCAAGAGCCGACAACCGGAACTGCCACAAGTCCCGTCACAGGCAAGAGGGATTTCCTAAAGCTTGCTGAACCAAGGCCAAAAAAGAAGAAAAAGGGTAGCGACCGGCCCTACGGCAGCTACTGGACCTCGCTCTACGGAGGCAAAAAGGCCGAGGCTGAGAGCGATGAGAAGACAGGCCAACCGGTCGAACCGTCTTTCAGCCCATATTACGCTGCGCCTGTCAAACCGCAGAGGTCTCAAAGACCCAGAGAACCTGAAGAACTAGAGTTACCACCCCTTACGCCGCCGCCACTCTCGGAATTTGTCGAGACAGACTTTGCAAGATTTGCGTCCGGTTCGTATGCATCGGAATATGCAGACAAGTTCGTCAAGATAAGGTGTAAATTTGCGCGCCTTGCGCCCAAGGGGATGAGGCTTAAGGAATTTCCAGCCCCAGGTTACGTCAACCTCCTGGTCACGGGCACCAGCAGCACCATGTTCAGCCTTACAGTGGCTGTACCCAGTGCGAAGGCCGGCAAGGTCCTTGGGCTGGAATCACAGAAAGAGATAATCCTCTACGGCCGCGCCGTCAAACTCGGCCTCAACGAACTCACACTGCTGGTTGAAGAGGTGGAGGCACGTAGCCAAAATCCCGGTGTACGTTGAGGAACCCACGCAAAAGGTTCGTCTCCGGCAGACCAGGTACTGCATGCCTCTCAATTATCACATCTTTTCACTATCTATCAAAAACGTCATTTAGCCAACCAAATACAACCTCGTCGGAGATTGCAACAGCCCCTATTTGACAGTGGGTTTGTGCCGCCTCTTTCCTTGTAAAAAGGATATATTTCTTTGGAGACTGAAGTTTATCATAGAGCTTTCTCGCCTGACCTTTCTCAAACTGATCAT
>JAUXLO010000169.1 GCA_030623665.1 Planctomycetota bacterium | reverse complement strand
TATCATTTCTGATAAACAGAATTCGCGAGTTCTAGGACATGGCTATCGATAGGGTCAAAAGGGTAACCTTAATGGTCCCGGCCTATAATAGCAGGCCCTTTGTATCCCGGCTTTACCAACTTGGTGTTTTACACGTCCTGGACGTCTTTTCCAGCATTCCCGCCGCACAAACCGCCCTGAGAAAGTACACCGTAACCGCAGGCGATGAGGGGGGTGAAATTCAGAAGCTGGAGTTTATTATCTCCACCTTAGCGCCTTTCTTGACCCGGAAAAAATCCTTTCTGGAGGGTCTTTTTCCCGTACCGGTACAGGTCAAGAAGAAGGAACTTTCAGAAATCATCTCCTCTTTCCAGACAGACCTGATCCACAACGACAGCAAGGCCCTCTGCGATGAGCGAGCGGGGGTTGAAAGGGAACTGAAAGATATCCGCCAGGAGATAGATTCCCTCAAAGATCTATATGGGCTGCCCTGGACACTGCCTGAACTGAAGAGAATCCATAAGGTGGTCGTCAGGCTTGGCACCTTTTCCAGGGAAGACTGGCGTAAATTCATCCTCGACCAGCGGGCCAAAGAACTCCTTGCGTGGCAGGATGTTACTCTTACCGATGAGAGGCAAAAAAGGGTCTTGGTAGCCTATCTGCCCGGGGACAAGGACGAAGAGGCCGCAACGTTACTCAGCTCTCATGGGTTTCAGGAATTGGCCGTCCCGGACCTCCCGGGCAGGGCTGAAGAACGGGTCTCTGAACTGGAGGGAAAGGAACGTGCATTGCTGGAGAGGCAAGAGACGCTGCTGGCCAAGATGCGTGACCTGGCCAACCAGTACCACCATAGGGCTGTGGCCGTTCTCGGATACCGGGAAAGCGAGAGGGAAAGGCGGGACACAGAGACAAATTTTGCCAGGTCAAAAAAACTCCTGTTGGTAACCGGCTACATACGCACAAAAGACGTTCATATATTGGAGGACACACTTAAGGTCGAGTTCCCTCAATATGCAGCTATTTATAAAGACCCGTCCCCTGACGAGAATGTGCCTGTGTCCCTGACGCTTAACACCTTATTCCGGCCCGTACAACTAATCACGAATATGTTCGGGCTGCCCAATTATTTTACCTTCGACCCCACACCCTACATCGTTCTCAATTTTCTTCTATTCTTTGGGATCTGCTTTAGCGACGTCATATACGGAACCATGCTAATGGGGCTTTCTTATTATATGATGAGGCGTTACAGGTTGAATCATGGTCTCAGGAATTTCTTTTGCCTCTTTTTCTACGCCGGTGCAAGCACCGCATTATGTGGTGCCTTAACGGGAGGATGGGCAGGCGACCTCTATAAGCCTGAATACCTGGGTGAGGGCAATCCCCTGCTCTACCTCAAGGAGAGACTGAGTATATTTGACCCGCTTGACAATATCCTCGTTGCACTGGTCTTGGTGCTGGGGCTTGGGATAATCAACCAGTTCTACGCCCTGAGTCTCAGGATGTATCGTGAGTTTCGGATGGGCAGGCCCCTGAATGCATTACTGGACGGCGGCCTGTGGATGATATTCCTGTCGGGTTTGGTTATATTGATTGCGTGTGTATTCATCGCGGTACCGCCGGAAACGGTGGAGGCGGGAAAAGTCGCAGCCGTCCTGGGCGCCGTCGGGCTGGTGCTCACCCAGGGCAGGGGCGCTGAGGGTGTAGCGGCCAGGCTGATTACGGGTCTAATCAGCATCTACGGTATCATGGGCACGTACGGCGCTACTACATTCATAAGTGACGTTCTATCCTACTCAAGGCTGTTGGCACTGGGGCTTACTACTAGTATCATCGCAATGTCGTTTAATATCATAGCTGCCCTGGTGAGTTCGGCCGGGACTATATTCTTCATACTGGCCCTGATTATCGGTCATCTGCTGAACTTTGCCATCTGCATAATTGGCTCATTTGTACATCCGGCAAGGCTTATAATGCTGGAATTTTTCGGGAGATTCTACGAGGCTGGGGCCATCCGCTTCAGGCCCTTTGGCTTCCACTCGGAGAGGGTCCAGATAGTCGAATAAAAAGAGGTCTAAACCTATGGAAGAATTCCTAAAAGTACATTTTTTAGAAACCGGTTTGGGTTGGGCAGGTGCGGGGGCGATGCTGGCGGTAATGTTTGGCGGTATAGGGTCGGCCAGGGGCATCGGTACCGCCGTCGCCCAGGCAGCAGGTGTCCTGTCCGAAAAGCCAGAGCTCTTCGGGAGGCTCCTTGTGCTGATGGCCATGCCCGGTACTCAGGGTTTTTACGGCTTCATCTGCGCCGTTACCATCGCCATGAGGGTAGGGCTCATCGAGGGTACCATCAACGTCACCGCCATAGTGGGGATGGGGCTCTTCTTTACGGGCCTTTCTATGGGAGTGGTTCTTTGGAGAAGCGCCGTATGGCAGGGAGAGGCCGCTGCCGCTGCCATAAACCTGACGGCCAAGAGACCGGAAGAAGCGGGCCGGGCAATCCTCATGCCGGCCCTGGTAGAGACGTATGCCGTGGTCGCTCTCCTTGCGGCCATTCTCATGATAATGTGGCTGACAAAGACGGGCGGCATCACCTTTATCACCCCTGAGACTGTCCCACACTAAAAGCCATGTCTCTGGAAAGAATAAAGACCCGGTTGTTAGAGGATGCGCAAAGAGAGGCTGAAAAATTGCTTGGGGCCACAGAGCATAGCCTCGAACTAAAGCTTAATCGGGAAAAACTGTTGTTGCAGGAAGAGCTTGCGGGGAGGGTAAAGACCCTTGAGAAAGAACTGCAGGAAGAAGAAGTAAAAAAACTTTCCCTGCTAAAGGCCCGCTACAACCGACAGCTCCTGGAATTAAAGAACAAGATAATAGACCGCCTTTTCCAGGAATCAACAGGTGGCATACTGACCCTTACCAGGCAAGAATATCTGGCAATGTTAGAGGAGTGGCTGGACAGGCTGGGCATAGATGAAAAGGCGGAACTCAAGCTCTCCAGCAAAGACCTCAAGGGCGTCGGCCCGGAGCTGGTAAGAAAGGCAAATGATGCACGTGGCAAAGACCTCTTTTTCCTGGCAACCTCTGCCGTGGACATAGAGGGTGGATTTATATTAAAGACCAAAAACTTTGAGATTGACAGGAGTCTGGACTGCATACTCGGCCATCTGCGCGAAGACCTGACCTCCGAGGTGGCAGAGAAGCTGTTCGGTAAGTAACCGGGAACCCCTGTAAAGGTTGCTCTAGTGTCCTGTGTCATGCTGAGCGAAGTGAAGGATCTCCAAATAATAGTTCTTCGGTGGTTTCACTTGGCGCTTGAGGCGAACTCACCTCCACCTTAGGCGGATGGGTGGGTCCTCAGAATGACAATTGTGCAGGAATTCTCTGAAATCTCTGCGAGCATAGGCGTTGCAAAATGGAAGAAAGAGACTCGCACCAGTGGTGCTTTGTGTCAGGGAAGGTAAGCGTCCTTGAGGCCGCACTCCTCAGAGGGGACTTTTTTCAAAGATTCATATATCTAAAAGACCCCGGGGAGATGCTCTCATGCATAAGGGATTCCTCGTTGAGGGATTATTTCCATACCACGGACGACCTGTCGGACTATGAAGATATAATCAGCAACCGCTACCTTGAACAAATACAGGAAATAAAAGGCGTTTCACCCTCACCGGCCGTTTGTGACTTCTTCCAGCTTCCTTACGACTTTATGAACCTTAAGAACTTTCTCAAGGAAAATATCTATGGACTACGCCCTACGCAACGCTTCCCCGGTGCTATAGGGGATGATGTGTGGAAGGGTTTATGG
>JAUXLO010000187.1 GCA_030623665.1 Planctomycetota bacterium | reverse complement strand
TGCATAAAAAGGAGATGGTGGTTGCATACACCCAGTGAGGGCAGCAGCCTTGTAATCTGCCGGACGTCTTCCACGTTATGCGATGTGATTACCGTGGAAACCGTAATACTGAGACCGGCCCCGGCGGCCTTCTTGATGCCCTCGATGATTTTGAAAAAACTACCATCACCCCTGACTGAGTCGTTTACCTCCGGGCATGAGCCGTCGAGGCTGATCTGCAGGTGCAGCCGGGATGGCGTAAATTCCTGAAGCCTCCTTAGTTTGCGGTCATCAAGCAAGGTGCCGTTTGTAAGTATTGTAAGCCTTGAATCATCGTATTTGAGGGCACCCTCAACGAGTTCAAAGAAATCCTGCCTGAGAAAGGGTTCGCCCCCGGTAAAGTAGAACTGCGTGGCACCAAGTCCGTGGGCATCGTCTATGGTGCGAATTATCGTCTCTGTGGGGAGACCCTTATCACCTGAAGGTGAAGAATCTACCAGGCAGTGTCCACATGAAAGGTTGCATGAATCGTTGGTGTGTATCCACAGTTCCCTTAGTTTATCTGACCTTAGATATGCGTTTCTGCCCTCATACGGTTCTCTGTCAAAGGGAGAGGAGGACAAAAATTCGTGCCGCAGGGCGTCTCTTGCAAATGTATGTACGTGCAGCCATGCCTTAGACAGTTCCATGTCACGATTTCCGGCGGAATACTCCCTCACAACCTCACCGAACGTCCTCGTTCCGTCAAAGAGGTCCAGGATTTCCATCCCACGTGCATCCGTGCCTATCCAGTTCGGCCCCTCCGGGTCTATGAGCACAGGGGCCCCGTTACGATCCCCTTCTATACGGCTGTATTCGGGCCGATACAGAACCGTTCCCGCCTCTATTGTTTTTGTCGAATCCTTCATAAACACTCAGATTACTGCAAACATCTGGGCAATACATCGCCGACATCGCATAGATTTTTCCGCATCGGTCTTTTATTCCATAATTCTTAAACAAGGATATGGGGCGATACAGTGGTTGTCAACCAGGAATATTTGATATCGCAGGGTGGATTACTTGCTTACAGAGTCTTTAGGAGTTGCAATCCTCGACAATTGATTTAATAATTGTATAAAAGCTTTTTACATCGGGACGACTATGCCAATCAATCATATTTAGAAGGGGCTGATAGAGGGCAACGGAACATGAAAGACGCTAGAGATTTTCTCAAGATGGAAGGTGCATTGGTTCTTTATTTTATGCTGGCGTGTTTTCTTGCGGTAGAGACCTACGCGCAGGAGTGGGCGCCCAGCTGGCAGTTGCCCAAGAGGGACCGGCCGGCCAATCTAATTGAGGCCCCCATCACGGGCCGGGGAGAGATGTCTGAGAGCAGATTCTTCGTGCCGATGATATGCGGGGCATGTCATACGGACATATTCGCTCAGTGGAAGGGCTCTACCCATGCATATGCATGGTATGACCCCCTGTTTCAGGCCCTATACCAAAAAGGCCGCCAGGAGGCACAAGGCGAGCAGGAGGAGGAGGTAATGGATTCCTGTGTCCGCTGTCACAGCCCTGTAAGTTTTACCACAGGGGACTGGAAGACTACAACAGCGGCAATGCCGAGTGAGGCCAGTAAGGAGAATATATTCTGCGATTTCTGTCATTCCATAAAGGCCACCACCGGCATAGGCAACGCCCCCTTCATTGTAGACCCCGGAGATGCCGCAAAGATGGACTTCGGCACCAAACGTGGTCCCTTCAAGGACTGTCCAGAGACACAGCATAAGACAGAGTTTTCCGAGTTGCACACACGGTCAGAGTTTTGCGGCTCCTGCCATGACGTCTCTCACGCGGGGAGTAGATTGGCGGTGGAACAGACCTACACGGAATGGCGCCTGGGACCCTATAATACCGGCAACCCTGACACCACGGTGCATTGCCAGGACTGCCACATGCGGCAGAGACCGGGTGTACCCTCCACGGGTTCCACTGAGAGGCCCGATAACCCGGGCTTTGCTGCGCCGGAGCGCGTAGGGGGTATAGAAAGGCCACACATATGGACCCATTATTACGTTGGCGGGACCAGCCTCATCCTTGGTCCGCCCGCCCAGGAACCGGAGAGGCAGAAGATGGCCGAAGACAGGCTCAAAAATGCCGCCGAGCTGGAGATTTTGGGGCCTTCCTCGATAACACCCGGGGAGTTACTAAGACTTCGGGTAATAGTCACGAACGTAGGTGCGGGCCACTATATCCCCACAGGGCTTACAGAGGTGCGACAGGTATGGCTGGAAACGGTTGTAACGGACGCCAACGGAAAGAAGGTCTATCGCTCCGGCTATCTGGACGAGAAGGGTAATCTGGAAGAAGACGCTGTTATATATCACACCGTCTTTGGCAACAAAGAAGGACAACCTACTTATAAGGTGTGGGAGGCCGACTATGTAATTTCCGATTACCGAATCCCCCCAAAGGGACAGATGGTTGAGAAGTATGCCTTCCTGGTCCCTGATGACGCAAAGTTACCGCTACAGGTAAAGACCGTGCTTCGCTACAGGAGTGCCCCCCAGTGGCTGGCCGCAGAACTCCTGGGGGATAAGGCCCCCGTCATTCCTGTCGTGGATATGGCAGAGGCCACACTCACCGTTGCACAAACCACCGTCACCCAGAAATAAATAATAACGTAGGGAAAACACCGACTCAGCAGAGGAAACACGGGAATTTGCTTGCTTTTTGATGCAGCTTTGTTATTCTTTGGCGTACAGGGGTGGCGGGATAAGTAGAGCTGAAAAGGTAGCGATATGTCAAGAAATATGCACCTCCCTTTTGCCCTTCTACTGTTACTAATCACCGCAGGCTGCACGGGAATAGAGAAGGCCCCCGCTGAACACACCACAAGACTGATTAAACCCATAGTCAGTGATGAACTCGTCTTTGAAGATGAAGACATCAGGTTACGCTTTACCGTCACACGGAAGCACATAGACTTCACCCTCTGGAATAAGACCCAGGGGCCTATATCGGTAATCTGGGACGAAGTCCAGTTTAGAGACCCGGAAGGTGAAACACACTGGGTCCTCAACACCCAGGAAGACCCGCACAGGGTTCCCACCAAGGCGG
>JAUXLO010000177.1 GCA_030623665.1 Planctomycetota bacterium | reverse complement strand
GAGGTATGCACAAGCAAAGAGCGTATCTCGAGCAAAGTTTATGCTGACCTCGCCTGCATGCGCAAGCAGGCTTGGGCGCCTTTCCTTTATACGGGCCCCCTCGCGCAGTAACGAGTCCAGGTTGAGTATGTTAAATAGTCCCTGAATCTCCGGCTTGACGTTAATCAGTTTTACTTGGGAAAAACCTTTCTTCTCCAGGTCTGATTTTGTTTGGGCAATAACAGTGGCGGCCGTGCTGTCGAAGTAGCCGATTCCACTGAGGTCAAACGTTATATTTCTGGCGGGCCTTCCGGATAAACATTTCTTTAAATCGTTCAGGAACAGGGAGGTATTTTCTGTAGACAAGTCGCCGCTGAACTTTAGATGCAGGTGTGCAAGTCCCTTTTCCACAACGGCAATGTTATAGTCGGGAGCTGTGTTTGTCTTTTTCATTTGCTAAGGACTATATTTTTTAGCGTGCCCATTGAGCACGTGGCATCGCTCATTACTCTCAAGTCCGTACAGTAAAGACATTTATAAGAAAGATGTCAAGGGAAAGATAACGTCATAAAGAGTGTCGCTCGACTGCTTCAATGATATGCGCAGTCCAGCCATGAAACGGTAGAGAAATTGCCTTGAAATCGCGGCTTGCTTTAAGTAGATTTTACACAGACTGAAATGGAGTGGAGGAAAAATTCAATTGATTTACAAAGTATTTATACTTGGCGCCTTCTTCCTGGCCCTTACGATAGGCCGTGGCGCGGGAGGTAATGTGATGGCACTAGAGTTGAAGAGTCCCGTCTTCGAGGCACAAGCCACGGTCCCCGTCAAATATACCTGCGACGGGCCTGATGTCTCTCCCCCCTTGGAGTGGGGTGACCCGCCGGAGGGTACAAAGGGTTTTTGCCTTATCTGCGATGATCCCGATGCCCCCGGGGGTACGTGGGTACACTGGGTCATATACGACGTTCCCGCCGATGCAAGAGGACTTCCCGAAGACGTGTCCAAGGAAGAGACGCTCGATAACGGGGCCAAACAAGGGACAAATGACTTCGGGAGGATTGGCTATGGCGGACCCTGTCCACCCCGTGGGGGACCCCACAGATATTTTTTCAAGCTGTATGCGCTGGATACCGTACTTGACCTTGAGCCGGGT
This sequence comes from Planctomycetota bacterium, assembly GCA_030623665.1. Lineage (GTDB taxonomy): Bacteria > Planctomycetota > Brocadiia > Brocadiales > Bathyanammoxibiaceae > Bathyanammoxibius. Next base: position 2,419 of record JAUXLO010000177.1, on the reverse strand, counting down.
GCTACGAAGTTTAACCTGGAAGAGGCCATGGAGGGCCACACCATTGCCTTCGCCAAGCTGGTGGGGACTTACGGACGGTAACACCTTTCTTATTTCATTACCATCCTGGTTATATATGGCCCTTTGTCCTCCTCTAGATAGACTTCTATGGAGACCCTTTTTGCAATACCACTCGACTCCCCGCCTCTATAGTTAGTCCCTCAGTACGTCGGTTGAATTTTCTGTAGAACTCTAATATATTAGGGCGATGGTGGACTGGAAAAGGCTGAAGGTGACCGGAAGGAATAACAGGGTTATCATAATCTGTTTTCACGTCCTGATTGCCATAAAGATTACATCGCGGTTTACTACGCTTAATATTTCTGGCTGGGAGTCAGCCGTCACCTGGACTACTTTTTTACTCCCATTTGCGGCCGTCCTTATGACGGCCTGGCTGGTCTATTATTACATATACCGGTTAGGAGAAAAGGTTGGTTAGATAGACTGGCCCGTCTGTTTCCCGAGTTCGACCAGGAAGAGGTCCGGGTCTTCTAGGTATTCCTTAACGGTGTTTACGAACCTTGCGGCGTCTGCACCGTCTACCACCCTGTGGTCGAAGGTCAGGGACAGAGGCATAACCTTTCGGACCGCTACCTTGCCCTCTCTTGCCACGGGCCTTTCTTCAATCCTGCCCAGGCCCAGTATGGCCACCTCCGGGTGATTTGGGATGGGTGTGAAGTGTGTGCCCCCGATAAAGCCCACGTTGGTTATGGTAAAAGAACCGCCCTTGAGGTCTGCCAGGTCAATCTTTCTCTGTCGTGCCTTCTCTGCCAGCTCATCAGCTTCTCTGGCAATCTCCAGGACGGCCTTCAGGTCAGTGCCCTTAATCACCGGCACAATGACCCCCTCCGGCGTGTCTACAGCGACGCCGATATTAAAATATTTCTTGAGTATTATATATCCTTCATCCACGTCACCCTCCAGCGTGGAATTGAGAGACGGATACCTCTTTAGGCCCTCAATCACGGCCTTTATTACGAACGGGATATAGGTAAGTTTTACGCCCTTTTCCTTGGCATATTTCTTGTGCGCCTCTCTTACCTCTACGAGATGGGTTACGTCGGCGTCGTCGTGATGGGTAACCAGTGCGGCATTTGAAGCGGCCTCGCTCATCTTTCTTGCCACTACCTTTTTTACACCTTTCAGCGGGACCCTTGTGATATAGCCATACATGTCATATTTCTTGACCTGTTTGACCTCAATCTCTTTTTTCTCTTTGCCTACCGGGGATATTTTTGTGGCAAGATTCTTCACGTCCTGGGCGGTGACTCTTCCGCCCTTACCGGTGCCCCTGATTTGGGAGATGTCTACGTTGAGCTCCTTGGCAAGCTTTCTCACCGCCGGAGCGGCCAGCACCTTACCCTTAGCTGGTAACTCTGCGGGGACCTGCTCTTTAGGGGGTTTCTCCGCCTCTTCTTCCTCCGGGGCCTCTTCCAGAAGGCCCACTACGGCCTCTCCATAGACCTTTTTTTTGCCTTTTGCAACCGGACGCTTAGCAACTTCTTCCTCCCCTTTCTCTCCGATGGATATAAGGATGTCGCCCACGTGAACGGTCTCACCCTCTCTGTGATGTATCTCTAGTACCGTCCCGCTGGCAGGCGAGGGCAGTGTAAAGACGGCCTTTTCAGTCTCTATGTCGACCAGGTCCTGGTCCTCCTCCACTCTGTCCCCCTCCTTCACTTTCCACTCCACTACCACGCCTTCTACTAGGCCCTCACCTATGTCCGGAAATTTGAACTTATACGCCATGCCGATACCTGTAAGAAATGTTTTCTTAAAGGGATGATGTACGACCGTGTTCTCTATGCTGTATAAAAATACCCCGCCACCATAAAAGGAGGTCAGAATTTCATTACCTTTTCAACACCCTTTAATATTCTGTTCTCATCAGGGATGTAATAATTCTCCAGCTTGTACATTGGGAAAGGTACGTCAAAACCCGTCACCCTCTCAACCGGCGCCTCCAGATGGAGGAAAGCCTTCTCGTTTATCTGTGCGATTATCTCTGCGCCGAACCCGCAGGTTCTGGGTGCCTCATGTACTATCAAGCACCTTCCCGTCTTTTTGACGGAGTTTACCACCGTTTCAGAATCCAGAGGACTTATAGTCCTCGGGTCTATTACCTCGGCATCATAATCTGTTTTTTCCAGTGCTTCCCGTGTGTACTTCATCATTGCACCCCAGGAGATAACGGTGAGGTCTCTCCCTTCTTTTACGATGTCAGCCTTGCCAAGGGGTATGGTGTACTCCTCTTCCGGCACATCTTCCTTTATTGCCCTGTAGACCCTGGTAGGCTCCATGAAGACCACAGGGTCAGGGTCCCTTATGGCTGAGATTAAGAGTCCCTTTGCATCATGAGGCCTTGAGGGGATTACGACCT
>JAUXLO010000065.1 GCA_030623665.1 Planctomycetota bacterium | reverse complement strand
GGAGACACCCTGAGACTCGCAGGGCTTGATGCCGACTGGTTTCGGGACCATCGCGAAGAACTTGGTATAGAACACGAACTTATAGAAGAGGATAGACATAAGACGGTTGTGCTCACCGCCGACACTCCCGGTCTTCAGAGATTTATCCTGGAGCACATTGAGGACCCTGAGGTCTTTTTGGAAGCAGACCCATGGCACCGCACTCCTGCCAGGTAGCTGCACGGGCAAGTAGTGGAGTGGCAGATTAGCGACGCCCGTTCTCATTGACAAAAACCCCTATGTCAAAAAGTTTTAAACTAATCCTATTTATCACTGACCTGCAACGGTATAGCCAAGCCCTGACAATATCTCCTTCTCTGCGCGGTGCATAGTCCTGGCACCTTTTTTGTCGGCATCACCGTAACCTAGCAGGTGGAGCACCCCGTGGACTACGTAGAGCATGATTTCCCCTTCTACATCGGTCTTCGTCTCGGCGGCATACTCAACGGCCACGGGCACACACACGACCACCTCCCCGCCTACACGCCCGGCGTTTGTTTCCATGGGGAATGAGAGGACGTCTGTGGGGCCCTTATGACCGAGGAATCTTTCGTTGAGTCTTGTTATCTCGTCTTTATCTACAAAGACGATACTGAGTTCCGCATCTGCCTCTTCACGGTGCAGGACAGCCTTTACCACCTCCCGCACTCGCGGTTTTTTTATGGGACAGGCGTCCTGCAGGTTGGTTATGGTTATCCTCATTACGCCTCTTCATGAGGGTCGTATGCCTCCACGATGTCCTGCACAAGCCTGTGGCGCACTATATCTTTTAGTGTCAAGTAGACAAAATCTACGCCCTTTACGCCCTTCAACCTCTGCTGCACGTCGATAAGGCCGGACGGCTCGCCGGGCGGCAGGTCCACCTGGGTGATGTCGCCCGTAACCACCACCTTTCCCCTCACACCCAGTCTGGTTAAAAAGGTCTTCATCTGCCTCACCGTGCAGTTCTGCGCCTCGTCAAGTATTATGAACGCCTCGTTCAGGGTCCGGCCCCTCATAAAGGCGAGGGGTAGGATCTCGATTATCTCGTTTTCGATGTATTTCCTTACCTGGACCGGCTCCATCATGTCCTCAAGGGCATCATACAGCGGCTTAAGAAAGGGGTTTACCTTTGCCTGTATATCACCCGGCAGGTAGCCAAGCTTCTCACCGGCCTCGATGGCCGGCCTGGCCAGGACAATCCTCTTGAGCACGCCCATCTTCAGGGCAGACAGTGCCATGGCAACGGCCAGGTAGGTCTTACCCGTGCCGGCAGGGCCGATACAGAATACTAGATCGTTGGCCGCTATCGCCTCCACGTACCCGGCCTGGCCCTCTGTCTTCGGCCTTGCAGAGACGCCTTTTATAGATACCTCGAGTGGCCCCTTGGCAGAAACAGACGGGCGTCCCGTCTCTACGGCGTTTATCACCTCCTCAACAACCCTTGCCTCGAGCGCACCGTGACTGCGAACAATCTCTATCAAACGGCCGAATACATCCACGGCCTTCTTCACCTGCGCCTCTTTACCCTCTATTCTCAGAAGGCCGTTTCTTGCGGATATCTGCACACCCAATGAACTTCGTATCAGACGAAGGTGCTTGTCGTGGCTTCCGAACAGGATTGAGGCCTGTTCAGTATCCTCAAGCTCTATGGCCTTCTGGACAATCTTATCTTCTTCACCTGCGTTCACGTTACACGTACCAACCATAAAATGATAAAAAACAATAACCTACCGGCAAGCTTGTCAGGACACAGTCTATTATGTCAAGCGCGCCGCCGAATGACGGTACGAGGTTCCCGGTATCCTTTATGCCTGCATCCCTCTTTAACATAGATACCATCAGGTCACCGCCCATTGCGGCGATGCCTATAACAAACCCGAATAGTGCGGCCCATAGCAGCGGCAGAACCCTGACCTGAGGAACCAGACTCCATACAACGGCAATAAGTATGCTAAAGCACAGGCCGCCAATAGCCCCCTCCAGGGTCTTGTTGGGACTTATGGCCGGAAAGAGTCTGTGTCTGCCAAATTTCTTACCCACAAAATAGGCCCCGATGTCTGTACACTTGGCCAGGAAAACGATGCCAAAGAACACAATCAGCCCATTACCCTCCGGCAGGTGGCGGATGGCCATCGTGAAGGACAGGAAAAAAAACACATATAATATCCCGAAGACCGTGATAGACACATTCTCTACTATGTGTTTCAGGTCTCTGCTAAGGGCCTGCCATAGGAACAGCCAGCATACAATTCCAAACAAGAGGTAAAGATTTAAAGATATACTGCCGTGGGACCTTGCCTCTGACCAGCAGGTTATAAAGATAAGTGTGCCACCTATGATGCCGGAGCGCCTGAACGGGTCGAATCCTTTCTTGCCGGCGATATCGTAGAATTCCAACAATCCTATGGTGCCAACCAATATGGCGAGACATCCCAGACCGAGGTCTGTATCAAGAAAGACATCCAGGGCAATTATACCGACAAACGCAGCCATCATGGCTGCGCCATATGTTATTCTCGTCCCATGGGTGGAGTTCACTCTATAAGCCCGCCGTAGCGCCTCTCCCTCTTGCCATAGTCTTTGATAGCCTCTTCCAGATTCTCCTTTCTGAAGTCCGGCCAGCACACCGGGGTGACCCAGAGTTCGGAGTAGGAGATCTCCCACAGCAGGAAATTGCTGACCCTCATATCTCCGCCTGTCCGTATAAGCAGGTCGGGGTCACTCATGTCCGCCGTATACAGGTGGTGCTTAAAGACATCCTCATCTATGTCGCCCACTGACACCCTACCCTCTGCCACGTCAGCGGCGATACGCCTGGCGGCGTCTACAATCTCCGCCCTGCCGCCATAATTAAGGGCCAGACATAAGATCATGCCGGTATTAGATTTACTCTCCTCTATATTTACGGAGATCTCTTTCTGGATATTCTTCGGGAGGCCTTCAATCTGGCCTATTACCGTGAAGCGGATATTATTGTCGACTATGGTCGGCCTCTCACGGACCAGGTAGCGCCTGAGAAGCCGCATCAAAATAGCTACCTCATATTTCGGGCGTGACCAGTTATCCTTGGAGAAGGCGTACAGGGTGAGCTGTTCAAGATGTTTCTCGGCACACGCTGTTGTTATCTCTCTAACGGATTCAACGCCTCTAATGTGGCCCCTTATCCTTGTTAAGCCGTGGCTTTTGGCCCAGCGGCCATTGCCGTCCATTATTATCGCAATATGTCTAGGCAGATTATTCTCACTCATCAGAGATACGGATGACCTGTTTACGCTCCGGCCCTACCGACACCATTGTTATTTTAAGTTCCAGAGTCTTTTCAAGAAAGCGTATATATCCCATGGCTTTTTCCGGGAATTTATCCTTATCGGTAATCCCTGAAGTATCCTCTAACCAGCCGGGAATCTCTTCATACACCGGTTCACAATCGCTGATGAGCACAAGGTCTGAGGGAAAAGTTACATAGGAGCGGCTGCTATTCTTATATTCTACGCAGACCTTGATAGTCTCTTCGCGGTCAAGCACATCCAGTTTTGTCAGTATTGCAGAGTCCACGCCGTTGATCATAACGGCATGCCGCACGGCCACGGCATCAAACCATCCGCAGCGTCTCGGTCTTCCTGTAGTGGCACCAAACTCATCGCCCCTCTTCCTCACCGCCTCACCCAGTTCTCCATCCATCTCCGTCGGAAACGGACCACGCCCCACCCTTGTAGTGTAGGCCTTCATGACACCGTATATGTTGTGTATGTGCTTTGGTGAGACACCCACCCCGGAGGATACTCCACACACACTCGGGTTGGAGGAGGTGATATAGGGATAAGTGCCAAAGTCCACGTCCAGCATAGTTCCCTGGGCGCCTTCAAAGAGTATCCGTTTTGATGCCTTTATGGCATTGTTCAAGAGTTCTACTGTATCACACACATAAGGGGAAAGCCTGGCGGCGTGCCCTATGTACTCATCGTACATTCCCTCCCACGATAGGGGAGGCGCATTGTATAAATCACGGAGTATTTTGTTCTTCTCCTGAACAACCTCCTTGAGCCTGTTCTTAAGGTGTTCAGGATGGTAGAGTTCTGCCACCCTTATGCCTGTCCGTGACATCTTGTCTGCATAGCAGGGGCCTATGCCTCGCCCTGTGGTACCTATTTTCTCGTCCCCTTTCTCAGATTCCGACACAAGGTCAAGCTGCTTATGATAAGGGAAGACAAGATGCGCACGATCACTCACAAACAACTTATTTGCCGTAGGGATATTGTGTTCTTCAAGTTCGGCCAATTCCTTCAGGAGCTGCGCGGGGTCCAGGGCAACGCCGTTGCCGATTACACACTGCTTGTCAGGGTGCAAAATACCTGAGGGTACAAGATGAAATATGAACTTAGAGTCGTCTATTACTACAGTATGCCCCGCATTGCTGCCCCCCTGATATCTGACTATGATATCGTACTCATCGGCAAGGATGTCTATAAACTTACCCTTGCCTTCGTCGCCCCACTGGAGGCCAACCACACAGGCATTGGACATCTAGGTAACCCGTCTAAAAAGTTATAACGTTTGCTATCGCAAGTCCTTACAGGATATTGTATTAGAATTATAGACCAACTACTTTGAATTGTCAATAATAAACAAAGTTGGCTTTTTGTTGAAGCAGCAACTCTCTACGTGTTAAAATATTGGAACTTACAAAGATGAGTTGCCTGGAAAGAGGAGGATGCATATGGAGAGCGAAGAATTAAAGAGGCAACCGATGCGGGAGTTCCAGCGAATGGCTGATCGTGTGTGTATGCTAATTGTCGCCTCGGACTATCCGCAAATAGACATAGAGATAGAAAAGGCCAAGGTAAGGAACAGGTGCGAAGAACTGTACCCCGATAGGATGGACCTTTACGAGATGATTTACGAGAGCCGTTTTGATCGCCTGTGGTACCAGTTTAGAGAGGCGAGGGAGTAACACGGATGGGTGGGATACCGCCTAAATGTAGCACCCTTAAGGTCGCAAACTCCCTGTTGTTCAGGTGGTGGTGTAGCTTTATATGTGGAGGCCTGACAGGGGGCAGGCTCTGCAGCCCATGGTGCTCGGTAGCAGAAAGGTACGGTATGTGGACGTTAGTATTTACCCTGCCCATACCGCTAATAATGCTTTATCTAATCTACCACCTTCTACTGCCGTAGTTCAGGTCTCTATAAGCTCTATCTTCTCGGGGTCGTCTTCCCCGAGCTTAAGCGCAGCGGCCGTATGGATGTACTTAGGCTCACGCTTTACCTGCTTCAGGGACGGAAGCCCGTTCTTTTTCCTCTCTTCTTCGATGATATTGGCACAGATGCGGTCCAGGGCCACCGGATCCCTGCCCATGAGTATACCCCCGAAAGGCCATGACCACCGACGCTTGAACGCCGGACCTCCGTTATACTGGGCTATAAGGGCGTCACAGATAATAAGCCGTGACTTATCCCTTATGTACGGGTGGGTGTTAAGGTCCGCAATATATGGGTTACAGTTATTGTCGTGATATTTATTGGGGTTGTGTATTACGCCATAAAAATTCTTCATCGCCCCTGATATGCCTGAAAGGTCGTGGTCCTTCAGAATGGGTACGTTTATGATGGCGTCACAAATTTTGGATACTATCCTGCTGAAGCAGCTACCGACGCTTCCGGCCATCTGAGGCCACAAATCGTAGCCCCCACCTCCGAGTTCATCAGTGCCAAAACATTTAAGACCGCCACCCTTCCTTATCCTGAACCCCGCCTCTTTAAGCTCCCTGTTCGTCCTATCAAAGACAATAATATGGTCGTCCCTTATGCCGGCCGATTTCAGACCCGCTATAATGGCATCCACCAGCTCTACATGAGGGGAAAAGGCCTTCTTGCCCAGACAATTGAGCTTTATGCCTATCATTTCCTTTTCTTTAAATAGTGTTGACCATGCCTCAGGCGCAGCAGGCGCACCTGTAATCCTCATTACACCGTCATCAACAGCCTTCCGCAACAGTTCCCCGTTTGCCCTGTTACCGCCGCCCAAAAACTTACTGGAGCGGCTCAAGATTACTCTCGGTTTTGGTGTGGCAGACGCCTCCGCGCCCTCAAGGCCTTCGGCGTAAATATTGCCGGGAAGGAAATGGCTTAGAGAACAGGCAAGCCCTACGCCAAGCGCCTCTTGCAGAAATTCCCTTCGGGTCTTTTCACAATCCACTGGACTATCCCTCTTTTCTGTATTACAAAGCTCTATTATAAATCTGCATCTATACACTGTCAACCACTGCGGCCTTGTTTACTACTCCGTTAACAGGATTCAATTTATGTTGACCGTATTGTGTGTTCCTGCTAGAATTCCCAAAACACGGACTTCTCTTCAAGGATAATAACCAACCGTGAGGTATACTGTCTACCTTCTCAGCTTGTTTCTATTATGCGGGTGTGCTAAATACGTTGGTGATTTTGATATTATAGATGAGTTAAAGCACCCAACCAAATTCCCGGATATCTACCAGCCCGACGTACTGGACATCAAAAAATTGGTAGCAAATAACCCGCTGGGAGAAGGAGAAAAGATAAAAATAGTGGGTGTGGGGGAAACAAAATATGCAAGTGTTCAACTGATGTTGGTACGAAGCGGTGTTTCAGTGCCACCCCACCTGCATAAGGACCACGACGTGGTAATGCATGTAAAGGATGGTAGCGCCATAGTAATACTGAATGGGACCCATTACTTTGTTGAGGAGGGAGACATAGTCCTTGTGCCCAGGAAGACATGGCATGAAACTAGGAACACCGGTGAAGAGTCTTTTGCAATAATAAACGTTTTTTATCCGCCCTACAGCGGGGAGGACATAAAGTTCTTTAAAACGAGGGAGAAACAGAAGAAGAAGATGGAATTGAAGCCTAAACAGGAAGATAAACCTGAACAGACACCCGAACATACACAGGGGCATAGCCATTAATGCAAATACTTCTTACCAACGACGACGGGATTTATGCGACAGGCATAGTGGCCATCAACAAGACCCTGAGGGAGATTGGCGAGGTGGTGGTGGTGGCTCCGGAGGCTGAGCGGAGCGGTGTGAGCCATTCCATAACCTGGGCCCACCCACTGCGGTTGCGCAAGGCCTATGTGGAAAACGAGTTCTTCGGTTACGCCGTCAGCGGCTCCCCGGCCGACTGCGTCAAAATGGCCGCCATGGAGATTATGCAGGAACGACCCGAGTTGGTCGTCTCCGGAATGAATCTGGGGGTAAACGTTGGCATACACGTACTTTACTCCGGGACGGTCGCCGCCTCTATTGAGGGGTCTATACTGGGCATCCCCTCTGTAGCCGTATCCATCGACGTCTCAGGATACACAGACCTCGAGTATGCAGCAATTATCGCCAGGGATATCATAAAACAGGTAATAAAAAACAAGCTCCCAAAATGCACACTAATGAACATCAACATCCCCTCTGTAAAAAGGGAGGAGATTAAAGGAATCAGGCTGACGCGTCAGTGTACACGCGGCTTTGAGGAGAGTGTTGACCGGCGAAAGGACCCGGGAGGTGGGACGTACTACTGGCTGGTGGGTGGAACTGAGGTCGCCGTGGAAGAAAAAGGCACGGACATACAGGCAGTGCAAGACGGCTACGTATCCATAACACCCCTGCGCTATGACCTGACGGACCATAATCTGCTCGATAGCTTAGGCTCCTGGGACTGGAAGGGAGTGGAAGAAGACATCTGCAAGGCTAAAGGTATACTAAATAAGTAACAAAATTTTCCTATGAATGAATTCCTGCAACACCTCCGGTAGCTTATTGCACCTTTGAGGCGTCGAGGCAGGATTGTATTCAGAAGGTATGTTTGTTAAACGGCAAGGGTAGGAGTTCTGATAGCCTCAGCTCCTTCTTCCCCCCGGGATTTGCAAGGATGATGGTCAAATCCTTGGAAAACTCCGAGAGCACCTGCCGGCACGCCCCGCAGGGAGGTGTTAAATCCTCTGCTTCGGTAAAGATGGCCAATGCCTCGAAGTCCCTGGCACCATCCGAGACGGCATTACATACGGCGACCCTCTCCGCACATACGGTAAGACCGTAAGAGCAGTTTTCGACATTACACCCCAGGTACACCTTACCGGATTTCGCCCGGATGGCGGCTCCCACCCCGAAGCGACTGTAAGGACTATAGGAACATGCCCTCGCCTCCCGCGCCTTTTTTACCAGCTCATTCATGTTTCCGCCGTGTCTCGCTATACCGGTTTATCAACCAAAAGTTCTCCACTCGAAATAACAATGTTCTTGAGCAGCCCAAAATTTCTGGCCTCAACCTCCTTCATCACGGCATGAACCTCTCCCTCGCTCACCTCCTCCGGTCCGGTCCCTGCCGCCCTGTTGGTTATACAGGAGAGGCCGCACACCCTTACGCCCATCTGCCTGGCTGCAATGACGTCCGTCACCGTTGACATCCCGACTGCATCTGCGCCCAGCATCCTGAACATCGCTATCTCCGCCGGTGTCTCAAAGCTGGGGCCGCACACACCCAGGTATACCCCCTTTCTTACCTCTATCCCAAGGCCCTTTGCAGTGTCTACCGCAATCTTTACCAGCTCAGGGTCATAGGCCCTCGTCATATCGGGAAATCTTTCCCCGAGCCTGTCGTCTTCTGTGCCTACAAGCGGATTATGCATGGTCATGTCTATATGGTCAACAATCAGCATCAGGTCAGCTGTCCTGAACCCGCTGTTTATACCACCGGCGGCATTGGTTACAAGGAGAGCCTCTATACCCAGCCGGCACAAAACCCTCACCGGGTAGGCCACCTCCTGCGCCGAAAACCCTTCGTAGAGATGGAACCTCTCGTTCAGGCAGGTAACAGGGATATCTCCAATCCTCCCCGCTATCAGGGCCCCATTACTTTTTGCGGCATTATTGCGTCGGGGCACGAGGTTCGGTATGTCAGAATATTTTATGGTAGTGGACGGGCTTAACTCCTTCGTAAAGTCCTGCCATCCGGTACCCAGTATAACCCCTACCCTGGGCCTCT
>JAUXLO010000047.1 GCA_030623665.1 Planctomycetota bacterium | reverse complement strand
GACCCGTGGACACACCTTAATACGCTCGTTAAGATGGGACTCGATATTAAGGAGGTCACAACTGCGCCCGATGCCCGGCGAATTTTTACGGAGATAGAGGACACGGACCTTATTATAGACGGCCTCCTGGGGACGGGACTGGAGGGTGCGGTGAGAGAGCCCTACCGCACCGCAATAGAGGACATAAACAATAGCGGCGTCCCTGTATTGTCCATAGACATACCGTCGGGGCTTGACTGTAATGACGGTCACGTCCTGGGCGCGGCAGTAAGGGCCGCCCGGACAGTGACCTTTGTGTTGCCGAAGAAGGGTTTTACACTGGCAGAAGGTCCCGGACACGTTGGCAAGGTGGTGGTCGCCGACATCGGTATGCCCAGGGATCTGGTGGAGGGTGTTTAGTAGGTGCGACCCGGCGGGTCGCCCCTACATGACTAACCCCCAGCGATAGCGGGGATGATGGAGATCCGGTCGCCGTCTTTTACGGGTGTGTCCTGGTTCTGCATGAACCGGATGTCCTCGTCGTTCAGGTATACGTTGATAAATCTGCGTATCTCGCCCTTTTCGTCGCAGAGTCTGTTCTTGATACCCGAGTGCTTCGACTCCAGATCGTTTATTATCTCCCTTATAGAACTGCCTGAGACCTCTACCTGCTCGGCGTTACCGGTCAAGGGCCTGAGCGGCGTAGGAACTCTTACAGTAACTGGCATCTTTGTGTCTCCATTGAAATTTCTTGTATCAAAAAACGGTCTAATCGTTACCTGTGAGCCTCCGAAGTATCCTACACACCTGTCATTCTGAGGGTCCGCCCGACAAAGTGGCGAGCCGCCCAGGGCAACCTTTGCAGAGGTCTCACCCTGAATCTAAAGACTCATATTATTACTATTTCTCCTTCGTGGAGGCAAGCATTCCTTCTGTCTCTTCTTCCATGAGGGCATCGAAGTCCTCAAGTCTTGCCTTTATAAGCCGGGGTTTTGGCAGTCTTCCCAGCACAGCCTCCTGTGTCTTAAGCCCGTTGCCGGTTATGCTTATTACTGTTAACTCATTTCTGGGTATACGGCCCTGTTCTATCAGTTTCTTTGCCACAGCGACCGTTACACCGCCGGCCGTCTCGGTGAAGATGCCCTCTGTTGAGGCCAGCAACTCTATGCCCTCCACCAGCTCGTCATCGGTCACGTCCTCCGCCCAGCCCCCGGACTCGAGGATGGCCTTGATGGCGTGATAACCGTCTGCCGGATTGCCTATCGCAATGGACTGGGCAATGGTATCGGGCTTTACCGGCCTTATGGCATCCCACCCGTTCTTGACGGCAGTCGAGATAGGCGCCGAGCCCGAGGCCTGGGCGCCATAGAGCCTTGTACCGGCATCGGGTATAAACCCGAACATCTTGAATTCCTTAATGGCCTTGAATATCTTTAGTATGAGCGACCCGCTAGCCATAGGTACGACTATATGCCGGGGGGCCTTCCAACCGAGCTGCTCGACAATCTCATGGCCGTATGTCTTTGAACCCTCGGCATAATAGGGGCGCACGTTTATGTTGGCGAATGCCCAGTCGTACTTTCCGGCTATCTCCGAACATAGACGGTTAACGCCGTCATAGTTGCCCTCAATGCCGATCACTCTGGGCCCGTAGACCAGCGTACCGACCGTCTTCCCCTGCTCAAGGTTTGCGGGCATAAATATGTAGCTCTCAAGACCTGCCTGTACCGCCTGGGCGGCCACCGAATTCCCCAGATTACCCGTGGTTGCGCAGGCCACCGTCTTAAAGCCGAACTCCTTTGCCTTTGAAAGAGCAGCAGATACAACCCTGTCCTTAAAGCTCCATGTCGGATGGTTCACCGAGTCGTTCTTTATGTAGAGCTCGTCCACACCGAGGACTTTTTCCAGGTTGTGCGCCCTGATGAGTGGCGTAAACCCGACGTCGATCCCGACCGTAGGTTCTCCGTCCAGGGGCAGGAGCTCCTTATACCGCCACATGTTTTTATCCCGGGAGGCAATGACGTCCCTGGTAAGGGTCTTCTTTATGCCGTCGTAGTCATATTCTACCTCCAAAGGCCCGAAGCAGAAGCTGCAGACGTGAACGGGCTCCTTGGGATATGTTTGACCGCACTCCCTGCACTTTAAACCTTTAACAAACCCCATTACGTTAATTCTCCCTTTTCGAGGAACTACAGTCGTGAGAGATGTGGGGGGAGTCAAAAATAAAAGCCTCTTCCTGGGATTAAGAAGAGGCGTTTTTTAGCTTCTATCTTATCTCCCAAGGTTTTTAATCGACCTTGGAGGACTTAGCACCAGCATCCACCTTTTCTCCGGCGGACCGGTTGCTGTGGCTTCTGAGGGCCAGTCCCTCCACCACTCTCGATAAGATTAAACAATAATTATAACTTGGGGCAGGGTCTTGTCAAACTAATTTTCCCGTGACCGCTGTTTATTATATCACTACACGCAGCATTATAGGGTGCATCGAGACGCACCCTACCGCTCCCTACTCCATGCAGTTCACGACCAATCCGGTCAGGAGTTTTGGATGGAAGAAGGTGGTCTTGGGGGGCATCTTCAGTCTCTCGGAGGCGACATCCTTTACCTGTTCAATCCTGGTTGGTCTGAGGAAGAAGGCCAGGTCGTAATCTTCGTCGTTTACTAATTCAAGGGCCTCATTTACGTCGTGTACATATTTGATGTACTTTTCGTCCGTGACATGCTCCCCAAGTATCTTGTCCAGTGCCAGACCGTACAGAATCTTCGTGTCCAACTGGCGGATGCATTCCGGTTCCTCCCCAAAGACCCGTTCCAGGGTCTTATTGTCGGCCAGCGAGAGCAGATAATATTTCTTGTTGCTGCCGACGTATAGCCCGAACGTATGTTCGGGGCTATCCTCCAGTACCTTCCTGAGGGACTCATAGTCTTTAACACTTTCCTGGGGCTCTATGTAGAAGTATTCCTCCAGGATGTCTACTACACTGGTGTCTGGATGCTCTCCAGGGACGCGCACCAGCCTATGGATGGGGAGGATGAAGAGGGCGGGGTCATTCGTGGAGACAAGCATCATCATAACATAGTCTGCCCGTCCGCCCAGACTACCCCGGGCCTCTTTGCTGAAGGCCGCGGCCACCTCGTAGCGGTGGTGGCCGTCGGCTATAAAAAGGGGCTTCCTCTCCATAAGCTTAGAGACCGACTCAATGATTGACCAGTCACTTACGACCCACACCCGGTTTATGGTGCCATCCGTCCATACCAGCTCCATTTCCGGTGGAGCAGACGTTGCGGGCTTAAGGACTTCGTACACCTCGGTCTTCTCCTCCGGGTACAGGGCAAAAACAGGGCTCAGGTTGGCGCGGCATGCCCTCATAAGGCGGAGCCGGTCCTCCCTCTTCTTTGTGATAGTATCTTCATGGGGAAGAATTGACCCGGTTTTCATATCTTCAATCTTAACAAGTGCCATAAACCCCTTGCGGGTTAACTTCTTGTCCCCGATAGAAAACTCCTGTTCATAGACATAGATGGATGCCTGGGGGTCCCTCAGTAATATCTTTTCCTCCCGCCACGACTTCAGAAACTCTGCCGCGCGCATGTACCTGTTGCGGAATTCCGTATCACCGGGGAGGTCCTTGCCAAGGATTATACGGATGATGTTGTGGATGTGCCGTTCGTAGAATTCCTCCCTGGCCGTGGGTGTAATAACGTCGTAGGGAGGGCATAGAACCTGTGAGAGGTCTTTTGTCTCTTCGGGATTGTACCGATAGCCCCTGAATGGTGCAATAGTAGCCAGTTTTCTTACCCTGTGCGGGTTAAACTATTTGATGGTCTATCAAATGCGGAATTAGATGGTGCCGGCTTCCCAGGACACAAGATATTTTTCCTGTTCCTTTGTCAACAAGTCGATGGATATGCCCATTGACTTCAGCTTCAGGCTTGCGATCCACCCGTCTATCTCATGCGGCACATCGTATACGTGGTTTTCCAGCGTGGCATGATTCTTTTCGATATGCTCGGTGGCCAGGGCCTGAACGGCAAAGCTCATGTCCATGACACATGCCGGATGGCCCTCTGCCGAGGCCAGGTTAATCAGCCTGCCCTCTGCCAGCAGGTATATGGTGCGGCCATCCTTCATAACAAATCCTTCCACGAATTTCCTTGCCTCAGGGCTTTTCTCCACGGTCAATTCGTTGAGGCCGTTAATATCTATCTCTACGTTGAAGTGGCCGGCGTTGCATACCACTGCACCGTCTTTCATCACCTGGAAGTGTTCCTTTCTTATTACGTGGATGTCACCTGTGAGCGTGCAGAAGAGGTCGCCTATCCTAGCGGCCTCCGACATAGGCATCACCCAGTAACCATCCATAGTGGCCTCCAGTGCCCGTACCGGGTCGATCTCAGTAACGACGACCTTAGCCCCCATGCCCCTGGATCTCATCGCAAGGCCCCTGCCGCACCAGCCATAACCCACTATGACCACCGTCTTGCCGGCTATCAACATGTTTGTGGCCCTGATGACACCGTCCAGTGTGGACTGGCCCGTACCGTAGCGGTTATCGAAGAGGTGCTTGGTCGCGGCGTCGTTTACCGCAATAACCGGGAATTTGAGCACTCCGTCCCTCTCCATGGCCCTCAATCTGACCAGCCCCGTAGTAGTTTCCTCCATGCTGCCCTTAACCTCTTTCACAAGACCGGGGTGGCTGCTGTGTATGGTAGAGACAAGGTCTGCGCCGTCATCTATCGTCACACTGGGTTTTTGCTCGAGTGCAGCCTCCATATGTTTGTAGTAAGTCTTGTTGTCTTCACCGTTTATGGCAAACACCGGTATCCCGAAATCACTCACCAGGGATGCCGCCACGTCGTCCTGCGTTGATAAGGGATTTGAGGCACATAGGACTACTTGAGCGCCACCTGCCTTGAGGGTCCTGACCAGATTTCCGGTCTCGGCCGTAACGTGGAGACAGGCTGACACTCTTATGCCGTCAAGGGGCTTTTCCTTCTCAAAGCGCTCTTTTATCAGCTTTAAGACGGGCATGTCCCCACCCGCCCATTCCATTCTGCGTTTCCCTTCAGGTGCAAGTTTCAGGTCTTTGACGTCGTGCTTCACGCAGTGACTGTCTCCTTTATGCCGGCCTCGCGCCTCAGAGCGTCCACCATGTCTGTCTTTTCCCAGGTAAAGTTTTCACCTTCGCGGCCGAAATGCCCGTATTTAGCCGTCTCCCGATATATAGGCCTCCTGAGGTTGAACTTCTCAATAATACCTGACGGGGTGAGGTCAAAGACCTTCTCCACTATACCCGCCAGCTTACCTTCCGGGATCTTGGCCGTACCTTCACAGTGTACAAGGACACTGGTGGGTTCAGTTACCCCTATGGCATAAGATAGCTGGACCTCGCACCTGTCTGCAAGCCCTGCGGCCACTACATTCTTTGCCACATGCCTGGCCGCATAGTGGGCGCTGCGGTCTACCTTCGTGGGGTCTTTTCCCGAGAAGGCACCCCCGCCATGTCGCGCCCTTCCGCCATACGTATCCACGATTATCTTACGACCCGTCAGGCCGCAGTCGCCCTTCGGTCCGCCTACCACAAAACGGCCCGTGGGGTTTATGTGGATTATAGTCTTACTATCAAGATACTCTGCAGGGATTACTTTCTTGATGACCTTCTCTGTCAAATCTTTCTTGATGGTTTGTTGGTCTACGTCTTCCGAGTGTTGTGTGGATACCACTACGGTGTGCACCCTTATTGGGCGGTGTCCCTCATACTCCACCGTTACCTGTGACTTGCCGTCGGGCCTCAGATACGGCAGCTCACCGTTCTCTCTTAGATGTGCCAGTCTCTCTACCAGCTTATGCGCCAGCACGATGGGCAGCGGCATGAACACCGGGGTCTCATTGCAGGCGTAACCGATCATCATACCCTGGTCGCCCGCTCCCAGTTTCTTACCCTTTCTCTCGTCCACACCAAGGGCAATATCCGGAGACTGTCTCTCCAGGCACGTAATTACGGCGCAGGTATGGCAATCGAAGCCCATCGAGGTGTCTGTATAACCGATCTCCTTTATGGCCTGCCTCACTACGGCCGGTATGTCTAAAAGGGCTGTCGTGGTTATCTCACCGGCTACGAGGACCAGCCCCGTCTTGACCAGTGTTTCACACGCCACCCTGGCATACGGATCCTTTTCAAGTATGGCATCCAGTATGGCGTCGGATATCTGGTCTGCTATCTTATCCGGGTGACCTACGGCAACCGATTCAGATGTGAACAGATGTCTGTCGCTTCTCATCTACCGGTACTCTCCTTGTAAACTTTTTTTTTAATGCCTCCAGATTGCGAGAGGTGGCGCCCCTTTGTTTGAGCACCGTCTCACGGGCCCTGCGGCCCATTTCTTTCGCCTTTTGACGGTTCTTGAGTATGTCTTTTACCGTACCCAGAAGGTCCCGTTCGTTGCGCACCATCTTAGCAGCATCTGCCCTCAGCAGCAAGTACATCTCTTCCTCAAAATTTGTCATGTTTGGACCAAAGACTATGGGTCTTGCCAGGGCCGCAGGCTCCATGACGTTCTGGCCGCCCCGGCCCCTGAGGCTCTTGCCGATAAACACACAGTCTGCCAGCGAATATATGTTGTTTAAATCGCCTATTGTGTCGACCAATACCACTGTCTCGGCAGGCTCAGAGTTAAAGGTCCCTGCCCTGTCCAGCATGGATTTTCTTACGGAAGAGAACCCCAGGGCCTTTATAAGCCCTTCTACCTCCTTGGCCCGTTCTATATGGCGCGGGACAAGGACGAGCCTCAACCTGGGGAGGGTGGCCTTCAGGGTCTTAAAGGTCCTGAGCAATATCTCTTCTTCTCCAGGGTGAGTGCTGCCTCCTACAAGTACTTTGTCCTCAGGACCTATTCTAAAAGAGCTTCTCAATCCCTCCTTTATGCCTTCTGAGACGTCTACAGGTAGATTATCGTACTTCATGTTGCCTGTGATTATTACCCTGTCCTCAGGTATGCCGAGTTTGAGGAATCTGGATGCATCTGCCTGGGTGCGCACACAGTAGACGTTGCCCGGGGCCGACAGACCCTCAGAGAATGCCCTGGACAGGAATCCCATGGCCTTGAAGAACTTTTGGGACCTTTCCGACATCCTCCCGTTAACCAGCACCAAAGGGATTTTCCTCTCACAGGTTTCTACCAGGAAATTTGGCCATATCTCCAGTTCCACCAGCACTATGCAGCTGGGCCGGAGCAGCGAAAGGGCCTTTCGGTCTACCCAGCTGAAGTCGAGAGGATAGTAAATAACAGGCTTATTCCCAAACCTTTTCTTGGCAATGGAAAACCCGGTGTTGGTGGAGGTGGATATGATTATATCCCAGCCGGGGAATTCTTCCTCCATGTCCTTTATGAGCGCTGCAACCGTGTTTACCTCACCTACGGATGCGGCGTGCACCCAGAAACAGGGCCTATCGCCCTCCCTTGCGGGAAGTCTGCCCAGCCTCTGGGACAGGCCCGAGCGGAAGCGCTCGCTTGTGAACATCTTTGCCAGGATATATGGTGTTCCCAGGAGGGTAGCGGTTATATAGAAGGAGTCGAAGATAAGGGGCATAGGTTATTTACCGCAACATTGTTTATATTTCTTTCCGCTGCCACAGGGACATGGCTGATTTCTTCCCACCTTCGTGCCCACGCGGATGGGTTCCGTACGCCTCTCTTGCTCAGCAGTTGCAGTCGTGGCCTGTGGCTGCGGCTTCTTCTCCATAAGCGCTGCGTCCTGGTAGACAAAGTTCTCAACATTCCAGACCCTGTGTGCCAGATGCGGGGTTCCTTTCTCTATCTTTATCCTAAAGAGCAGGTCGACCAATTCTTCCCTTATGGACGCCATCATGCTCTCGAACATACCCAGGGCCTCACGTTTGTACTCTATTTTGGGGTCTACCTGGGCGTAACCCCTGAGGCCGATACCGCTCTTCAGGTTATCCATTGCGTAAAGATGGTCTTTCCACTTTGAATCTACCTTCTCCAGGATGAGGAATTGTTCGAGCTTCCTGACTTCATCTTCCCCTATTTCAAGCTCTCGCTGGTGGTAAAGCTCGGTGGCCTTTTCTACGAGTTGTTTCTCTACGTCTTCCCTCGACTTCCCGGCAAGTTCTTTCGCGTCGGGCTCCACGCCATATTTCTGACCAAACCATTCGGCCAGCCCCTTCATGTCCCACTCCTCTTCATCATCGCCGGGCATATAATAGTCAACAGAATCCAGTACACAGTCCTCGACCATCTTCAGGACGTCATTCCTTAGATTTTTCCCCTCAAGACAGTTTTGACGCCACTTGTAGATGGTCTTACGCTGTTCGTCCATCACCTCATCGTATTCGAGGAGATGTTTGCGGATCTCGAAGTTGTGTTCTTCCACCTTCTTTTGGGCGCGTTCGATGGCGTTGCTGACCATGCCGTGTTCGATGGCCATGCCCTCTTCCAGGCCGAACTTCTGCAGGAGGGAGCTCACCCTGTCCGAGGCGAAGATACGCATCAGGTCGTCATCAAGTGCGACGTAAAACCTTGAAGAGCCGGGGTCGCCCTGCCTGCCTGAGCGCCCGCGGAGCTGGTTGTCGATCCGTCTTGCCTCGTGCCTCTCGGTACCCAGGACGTGCAGTCCCCCCTTACCGGCCACGCCCTCTCCAAGCACGATGTCTGTGCCCCTGCCGGCCATGTTGGTAGACACGGTAACATGGCCCTCCTGGCCGGCCTTTGCTATGATGTGGGCCTCCCGTTCGTGGTGTTTTGCATTCAGGACCTCGTGTTTGATGCCACCGCGGCTCAACCTTTCGCTGAGCATCTCGGACTTTTCTATGGACGCGGTGCCTACCAATACGGGTCTGCCGCAGTTATGTACCTCCTCAATCTCCTCCACAATAGCCTTCCATTTCTCCTTCTGTGTCCGGTAGACCTTATCGGGAGCGTTATCGCGCTTGAGGGGCTTATTGGTGGGAACGGACACTAGCTGCAGCCCGTATATCTTATCAAACTCCATCGCCTCCGTGGCGGCGGTACCCGTCATACCTGCAAGTGTGTTATACAGCCTGAAGTAGTTCTGCAGGGTAATGGTCGCTAGGGTCTGGTTTTCTTCCTTTATCTTCAGGTGTTCCTTGGCCTCGGCAGCCTGATGCAGGCCGTCGCTCCACACCCTTCCTTCCATGAGCCGGCCGGTGAATTCGTCAACAATGATTACCTGGCCGTCCTTTACAATATAGTCCGTGTCTCTTTTAAAGAGGTGGTGGGCGCGCAGGGACTGCTCGATGAAGTGCGGCCATTCCATGTTCTTCTCGGTGTATATGCTGCCCACGCCTAATTGGCTTTCCACCTCCTCTATCCCCGCATCGTTAAGGTGCGCCTGTTTTTCCTTCTCTTTTACCTCAAAATGCTTGTCCTTCTTAAGGCGGCGGGCGACACGGTCGGCAATGTAGTAGCGCTCCGTAGACTCCTCGGCAGGACCGGAAATTATGAGAGGGGTCCTGGCCTCGTCTATGAGGATGCTGTCTACCTCGTCAATTATGGCGTAGTTGAGCTTCTTTTGCACCTGCTCTTCTATGCCTGTGCGCATATTGTCCCTCAGATAGTCGAAGCCGAACTCGTTATTCGTCCCATACGTGATATCGCACTGGTAGGAGGCCTTCTTTTCTACGTAGTTCTGGTTGCTCTGGATTGCACCCGCAGACAAGCCCAGGAACTCGAATACCGGGCCCATCCAGTCGCGGTCCCTCTTAGCCAGATAGTCATTCACCGTGACTATGTGCACGCCCTTACCGGTGAGGGCGTTAAGATAAGCCGGCAATATGGCGACCAGCGTCTTGCCCTCGCCCGTAGTCATCTCTGCAATCTTGCCCTGATAGAGAACTATCCCACCCATGAGCTGGACGTCGAAGGGACGCATGGTAAACGGCTCTATCTCAGGGTTTGGCGAGCGAGGCACCCGGGCAGAGGCCTCTCTGGCCACGGCAAACGCCTCAGGCAGGATGTCATCCAGGGCCTCCCCATTCGCCAGCCTGTCCCTAAGCTCGCTTGTCTTGCCCCTCAGCTGGGCGTCTGACAGGGCCTTTATCTTCGACTCAAAAGAGTTTATCTGCTCCACTATGGGCCAGAGCTCCGCCACGGCCCGCTCGTTGGCCGAACCAAAGACCTTATTTAGACCTTCTGTAATGTAGTCAAAAATCACAATATCGCCTCAATAGCTATTATAAGACACATCTTCAAAAATATCAAAGGTGGAAGGTGGAGATGCAGCTGCCTTCTTTGTCAATATCGGTGCGGAGGGCATG
>JAUXLO010000009.1 GCA_030623665.1 Planctomycetota bacterium | reverse complement strand
TATGGGTAAGGGTCGGACATGCGACGGCTGCAAGAACCTTGAGGTTATAGAGAATCTGAGGCCGAACTCACATGAACATGTTGTGCCGGACAAAGGCAAGGTGGTCTTTACCGAATCATTTCCCTTGCTGGACAGCAAGGGGAGGTTTGAGGCGATAATAATGGTTTCAAGGGACGTCTCCAAGTGGTGGGTCTGAACGATGACGAAAATTTCTCTACCCGGCAGAAGAGGTCCGAATAAAGGCTTCAAAGACGTACCCTGGACCTGGGAGAATACCGTAGCCGAAGGGACCAAGTCCCTCACCTGATTAATAAAGAACTGGAAGAGAAAAGCAGGCAGCTGGGAAGGGCAAATTATAGGACTACTCATGAGATATTAGAGGATTCGGGCATTATCAGGATTTATTTGCGAGGAGGGACACTTATACATGCCTTTGAAAAGGGAATATGACGCAGTGGTGGTAGGCGCCGGGCCCGCCGGGGCAGCAGCGGCGAGGGTAATGGTGGAGGCTGGCCTGAGTGTCCTGGTAATAGAGCGGAAGAAGTTGCCCAGGTATAAGATATGCTCAGGGCTTATAAATGAAAAGTCCCTAAGACTTACGAAAAAGTATTTTGGCGATATCCCGGAGGAGTGCTACTGCAGACCGAGGATAATAAAGGGTGTCAGGCTGTGGTATGACACGAAGCGTTCTAGGGACTGGCCCTTTGGAGAGAAGGGCGCGCCCAATGTGTGGCGTGCACAATACGATGAGTGGCTTGTGAGGCGCTCGGGGGCCGAGGTGAGGGACCTGTGCCTGCTGAGTGATTTTACGATGGACGGCGATGGGGTTAAGTTATACTGCAAAGATAGTGGGGAGGGGCGAGGGGGATTTGTAGAGATAGGTTGTAAGCACCTGGTTGGGGCTGAGGGATGCCTGTCCTCCATACGTGCCAAGCTGAACCCCGAACTTGAAAAGAGGTCCCGTTGGTTCCTCGCCTATCAAAATTACTATGAAGGGAGTTCTGAGCTTGATCCGGAGTGGTATCATGGCTTCCTCGATCCCAGATTTGGTGAGATATATGGCTGGTTTAACGTTAAGGATGATTACGTCATATTCGGTACGTCATGTAAGAAGGGCGGCAGGTTTGCACCGTATCTTGAGGAGTTTAGCCGTTTTCTAAAGGAGCATTTTGGTCTGAGGTTGGGGAGATTGGCAAGGAAGTCGAGTTGCCTGGGTACTAATATGTGTGCAACGGGGAATTTCTACCTGGGCAAAGACAGGGCGCTGCTGGCGGGGGAGGCGGCCGGCTTTCTCAATATGTTTGGCGAGGGTATATCTTCCGCCCTGGCTACAGGGCTGCTGGCTGGGCAGGCAGTTGCCCGGGCAGGTTCCAAATCGGAAAAAGAGGCCCTTGAGATTTACACTGAACTCTCAAGCCGGGAGCGAAGAGAGACCCTGGCATCCTGGAGGCTTGCGTCCAGGTTGGCAGGTAGGTCAGTGATGGTTTAGGCAAAATCTTACTATATTTCATTTTATGTTTGACATTTGTCTTGTAAGTGTTATAAGTAGGGTTCCTTCCCCAGCGGGAGGGGGCAGAATAGTCTGTTCTCCCGCTGAGCAAAATAGTTGTTTTCGAGAAACTGCCAGTAGCAGCTAACCTGTATGTGGGTAAGCTGTTCCCTTTCTGAGGCAATATGTCATAATTGCCTTAAAACTTTAGACTTGCAATTCATCTCTGTTAATGATGTAATATTTTTTTGGAGATGGATGCGCCGAATTCCTGAGGAGGGGGGTAATGGCGAAGGCTCTCGAGGAAGGCATCACGATAGGATTTAAGCAGCCGGAGTTCCTTGTTTCCGCAGACATCCCCGTCATAAGGTATAAGGGTTCCCACAAGAAGCTGCGTGAAGAAAAGACGGTCGACGTAACTAGTTCCTCAGACCAGGGTTGGTTCCCCCAAAACGTAACCTGTAGAACAGCCTGCCCTATATATACAGACGCCAGGTCATATTCACTGGCGATTTCCGAGGGTAAAAACCAGCTTGCCTATCTTCTCGCCAGGCAGAATAATCCATTTGTGTCCGTCCTGGGAAAGGTCTGTAACGCCCCCTGTGAGCCTGTCTGCCAGAGAGCCAAGATAGATGCACCCGTAACGATAAGGGCTCTCAAGGGCTTCGCAGTGGAAAAGAATAGGTTCAGCACAAAAGAGGTTTATCAGTGGCTGAATGCGAAGAAATCAAAGGTAGAGCTGCCTAAAGGGGGTCTGCCCCCGAGAGTTGCCATTGTGGGCGCGGGCCCGGCGGGTCTATCTGCCGCACACGACATGGCCCTTATGGGTTACCGGGTGAAGGTCTTTGAGGCATCAAGCCAGCCGGGGGGTATGCTGAACGCCATACCACGGTATAAGCTGGATGATGAGACGATAAAAAGGGATGTTGACGGCATACTCTTCTTAGGGGTTAAGATTGAAACGAACAAGACTTGCGGAAAGGATTTTGGTATAGACGGACTGCTTGAGCAGTATGAGGCCGTCTTGTTGGCCACTGGCCTTCAGAAGGGCAAATCGCTGGATATACCCGGCGCCGGGCTTCAGGGTGTGCTCCATGGAGTAGACTTTTTGAGGCGTGTTGTCGCTGGAGACAGGATAGGGCTGGGGAGAAATGTAGTGGTTTTAGGAGGGGGAAATGTAGCTATCGACATAGCCCGTACAGTCATGCGCATAGGGGGAAGAGGCACACGGGTTAGTGTGGTTTGTGTTGAGGCCGCAAAGGGTTCTAAAAAATACAACCCTGAGGACGAGATGCAGGCCGATGAATCCGAGATATCCGAGGCAAGAAAGGAAGGAGTTACCTTCCACACCTCTCTTGCGCCCGAGGAGATTCTGGAGGAGTTTGGTGCGGTTAACGGCCTGAGGGTAAGGTCTGTCAGCGCGGTTTATGATAGTGAGGGACGTTTTAACCCCACCTACGAGGGTAAAAAAGGACAAGTCTTGGGAGCGGACACCATTATACTCGGATTGGGCCAGGAGCTTGACCTGTCCTTTATGGGGGGGGGAAAAGGCCTTAAACTTGGGCCGGACGGCGGAGTGAAGACAAACCCTGAGACCATGATGACCTCCAAGAAAGGGGTATTCTCGTGTGGGGACATGGTGAACCCCGGACATATTGTGGACGCCGTGGCCTCTGGGCAGAAGGCTGCACAATCCATCCATGAATATCTCGGAGGAACGGGTTCCCTGGGGCTGAGAGGTTCGGGGGATATTGAACCTGTTCATCACCACGAGAGGCACGACACGTTTGCCATAAGATGCACGATATGGGAAAAACTCCCGCCCCAGTTGCTCGTAAGGAGAAGAAGGTGGAATATGGCCCTTGTGGAGGGGAGTTATTCCGGTTCCGAGGCCAAACTGCAGGGCCAGAGGTGCATTGATTGTAGTATAAGCCCGATGATAAGTCCGTATAACCCCTGTACCGTATGTGGGGGGTGCGTGGATTCGTGCCCGGCGGAGTGTATATCTATGAGGTTTATAAATAAGGCAGACCTTAACGGCTCTAAAGACGTTGTGGAGGGAGCCGGGGGTGACGGCCCCTGGGTGAGTCTGATAATAGACGACAACGAGTGTATCCGCTGTGGCGCGTGTGCTGAGGCGTGCTCAGAGGACTCCATCTATATGGTAAAGTTTAAAGAGGTTAGTAGATAGGGGATTTTTGTGGCAAAGACTGCGGTGAAGATGAAGGGTGCGGCGAAGGTCTCCCGGCGAGAGGCACTGAGAAAGGGCCTCTTTTGGGCCTGTTGGGGTGTGTTTATCGGCTTTGCAGGCATGCTGGGTGTGAGCATAGTGCGCTTTGTGTATCCGAGGATAGTTTGGGAACCCTCAAGCCTATTCAAGATAGGTAAGCCGGATGAATATGATGTGGGCTCAGTCTCTATAATAGAAGGCCGCAAGGTGTTTCTTGTGCGGGTCAATGAGGGCTTTTACGCCCTTTCAGCCATATGTACCCATCTGGGCTGTCAGCCCATCTGGGAGGAAGACAATCAGATATTCATGTGTCCCTGCCACGGTGGACGTTTCTATAAGGACGGGATAAACTTTGCAGGCCCGCCGCCGAGGCCGTTGCCCAGGTATTACATGAAGTTTGCACCTGACGGCCGCATGATGGTGGATAAGTCAAAAGAGGTCAGGATGGACTTTATATTGACGGTCTGAGGGTTTAACTATGAAATGGGTTCCTTTAGGACTTGTTAGATATACGTTCTGTCTGGGCGGACTTAGTGTCTTTTTTTTCTTGTTATGCATCCTTACGGGGCCGTTTCTTTTGATGTATTACATTCCCAGTGTCGACACGGCGTGGGCAGATGTTCAGGACCTGAGCAACGTGGTGCCGTTTGGCAGGTTTCTGAGGAACGTCCACAGGTGGTCGGCATGTCTCATGATTATATGTGTACCCGTCCACATGCTGAGGGTGTTTCTCCAGGCGGCCTATAAGCCGCCGAGGCAGCTCAACTGGCTTGTGGGCGTTACACTGCTTGTGCTAACGTTTTTGATGTGCTTTACGGGTTATCTTCTGCCCTGGGATAATGAGGCCTACTGGGCGGCTACCGTGGGTATGACTATGGCGGAGAACAGCCCGATAATTGGGGCCAAGGGTCCATTTAGCGTCCTGCCCCCGGATAAGGACATGCATTACATATTGTTGGGCGGTACGGTCTTGGAGCAGGCGTCTCTGACGCGGTTCTTCTTCGCCCACTGTGTGGCCATACCCGGAGCCATGGCGGGACTAATGGGACTTCACTTCTTTAACATCCATAAAGCGGGCGGGATGTCTGGCCCCCTATGACGATGGAGGTTGGTATTTTGGTAGGCACGGCGAGATTGACCAGGCGAATTAACCGGCTGGAGGTGTAAGCAACAGTGGCTGGTGGACCACATACGGGTAAAGAACGATACAGGGTGATGACGGTTGTTAAGGGAGAGGCCCTGAAGTCAAGGGATATATATGAGAGACCTCCCGGGTATGAGCTCTTCTTTCCCAATTTTGTGATGAAGGAGCTGTGTGTCGGGCTGTTCTTTCTTATTATTATCTTTATGTGGGCATACTTCAAGGATGCGCCCCTGTATGAATTGGCAGACCCTTCTGAGACCCCTGACCACATAAAGGCCGCCTGGTACTTTGTCGGTCTGCAAGAGCTGCTGGCTTATTTCGACCCCTATCTGGCCGGGGTGATTGTCCCGTCTAGTATACTGGCAGGGCTTTATCTTGCACCTTTCCTTGACCCTGACCCCGTAAAGGGGATAGGCCGTTTTGCCTGGAAAGAAAGAAAGTTTGCCATGTGCACCTTCGTGGGCGGGTTTGCGTTTTGGTGGATACTGGTAATAATAGGATGGTATCTTAGGGGCCCCATGTGGGCCTTTTACTGGCCGTGGGAGGACCAACACGTTATCAAGGTCTCGGCGACCCTCATGTGGGACTTACCCCTGCCGGCAGGGATAGCCTACATAGCAGTCTTCTTTGCCCTTGGGGTCATTATGCCAGCGGTTATCTTTCCGAAGTTCTTTTACCGTATGGGGATCATAAGATACCTTATAACGATGAACCTGTGGACGGGGATGCTCTTTGTTTTGTCGAAGATGATTTTGAGAAACCTTTTTCACATCAAATATTTCCTTGTAACACCCTGGTTTAACGTGTGAGATGAGATATGAAGGATATGTTGCCATTTCCAATTAATCTGCCACTTCCATGGCTCACGGCGTTTCTTATAGCTTCGTGCGGTCTCGTAGCAGCTTGTGCTATATGGATATTTTCAGAATGGGGCGAGCCCGTATGGAAGCAATACCAGCAGGTAGCGCTGGAGGGAATGCGGAAGAACCTTGAAAGAGAGTTGCCCATACTGGAAGACCCCAAGTGGGGCGACCCGTCAAAGGCAAAAATAGTCAGGGCCTCTATAGAGTTTCTCCGCAAGCCGGACTATCAGATAAAGCAGATAATACTAAAGGGCCAGGGCAGCTGGAAGAAGGGGACATCGGGTACTCCGGTTGACAGATGTATGACCTGCCACATAGATGAAGACAAGCTTGATAAACAACACCCCTACACCAAAAACTATTTTGCCTTTAGTGTCTATGGCTGTACGGTATGCCACGAAGGGCAAGGCAGGGTGTTGCGCAGTAAGGAAGAGGCCCACAGCGGAATGTTTCGCAATAGGCGAGACATGATGGCAAGGATAAAGAAACCCGAAGAGATGGTGGCCTTATGGACCAGGATGGCCGAACTCTCTGTGCAAGATGGGCTGACGGCCTTTGATTTCAGGGACTATAACGCTGCAGGAGAGAAGCTCGTGTACGTGGGCAGCTTCAGCTGTCTGAAGTGCCATAGAAAACTTAATCCGCGCCACGTCAAGGTCTGGGCAAACAAGTTCAAGACCTGGGAGAACGTGGTGAATGCGAGGGATTATGTTGAAGGGGACGAGAATTACCAGAGAAAGTGCCTGAAGTGCCATACAACGGGTTATGACGAAAAGACCGGTGAATACGCCGAAGAGAACGTTACCTGTGAGGCCTGTCATGGGCCGGGAGAGATGTTTGCGAGGTTCATGAGCGAGGGGAAGCTGGCTGAGGCCGCTATAGTGACCCATGATGTATTTAGCTACGAGGTATGCGGGAGATGCCACGTGCCGCACAGACACACCATGAGAGAGGCTATGCTGGTGGCCACGAGAGAAGAGGAAGACGAAAGAGAGTTCTTGGAATGGCTGGCATCGTCCTTTGGTGAGGAGTCTGGCGACCTTTATGCCGGTATTTCTGAAGAGACAGAGGCATACGGGCTTGAAGAGCTGAGGAGGCTCGAGGAGGTAGGAAGCTTGCTGGACAGGATGTTGGAGGACGTCAGGGAGCTACTGCCTGAGCAAGAAAGGGCCGTTCAGTCCGCCGAGGGAGTGGCGCCTGATGATGAAGAGCGGCCACATCCGCTGAGGGTCAGACTGGAGGCGCCTGAGCCTCTTAACGTCAATGAACAGGAAGGTGCGGGCAGAGACCCCGGAAGAATTGTTCACCGGTAAAGGGGCGTCTTGATGGCCTGACATAAGGAGTTTCGTCAGTTGTAGGGTGTGGCGAAGTGCATCCCTACGCGTGGTATAAATAGACCTTTTGGATATCTTAATCTAGTGAGTGTAACGAAGGGAGGTGATGAAAAAGGAAACAAAAATCTCAAGATGTTTTTCGTTACTAGAGAAGAACTTCAAAAAAGGGGGAATTTAAGTTATGAAACGATGGAGCTTACTTGCGGTTCTGCTCTGTATTGGGCTGATTTTAGCAGCAGTGCCTAATACAGCGCAAGCCCAACCTGCGCCAGGTAACCCTAATGCTACCGTGGCGGCAGACCTCCCTCCGCTCGACCTGATGTACCCGGGCAAGATGAAAGTGGCCTGGGAAGAGTGGGTAGGACTTGAGATGGGCAGTGGGCCTTTCCGGAAGCTTTATAAGCCCATAGCCATGCACATGTACATTGCTCCTACGAAACACTACATCAGGCCGGACATGTCTGGGTTTGCGGAGATGTTTAATAAGTTCAAACCCGACCAGTGCGAGGAGTGTCATCTGGAGGTAACCCCTGGTTGGGTCCACATGTGGGAGGACTCGGCCCACGGTAAACCGAGGGGCAAGGCAAAATGGGCTGCAAAGACGGAGGAGATAGAGAAGAAGCTGGGCAGGCCGATTACCAAGGTGGGCTGCGCCGAGTGTCATGGCTCCAGCCATGAGGTGCTTCAGATGCCCTACTTTGATAATTCCTGTGCCCACTGCCACTTGGAGCAGTGTCAGGAGTTTGTCTCCGAGAAGAAGTACGGCAGGCCGAGCCACTATCACAGTTGGATCTCAGAGGTGGTACCCCCCTGGTATATTGAGAATTACAGGAGGGGTGAGGGTCCGGGCCAGATAGGCTGCGACGTCTGTCACCCGGAGATGCAGCGCTGTGACGGCTGCCACATGAGGCATACCTTCGGTACCAAGACGGCGAAGAAACCCGGTACCTGCGGAAAGTGCCACATGGGTTACGACCACCCGGACTATGAGTCCTATATCAAGTCCGCGATGGGTGTCATCTACCAGGACACTGGCAGCACGTGGAACTGGGACCAGACCCTGGCTGACGTAGTCCCTGGTAAGGACTGGAAGGCACCTACCTGTGCCTACTGCCATATGTACCAGGGCGCTGGAAAGTGGGGCCATAACATAAACTCCAAGAACATATGGCGTATGGGAGTTTATGTGCCCAAGCAGAGGGACTATACGTACAAGTCCAGCCTGAAGAACGCTCCCTATGGGATAAACATCCCGCCTCTTGACAGGGTCATTGATGTTGACTCACCTGACAATAAGAGGAAGAGGGAGATCTGGATTGAACTCTGCGCCAACTGCCACAGCCCGCGTTTCGCCAGGCTATGGTTGGACAACCTGGATGAGTACATGCTGATAGGTTGGCAGCACACGGATGCGTCCATGGCCGTCCTGGATGACCTGTATAAGGCTGAGGCTATTATACCCATACCGTCTAACCGCGACCCGTGGTATCTGGGAGACGTGATTGGCGGTCTGTTGGGCCCGGAGAAGCTGGGCCAGAACCTCTACACTGCCTTTGAGCAGACGAAGGGCTACTTCCCGATTTACGGGCCTATCATAGCCACCGGCGACCACTATTTGACTGGTCCTGGCAGGCCGCACAGGATAGAGCTCGTTCTCGGCAGGCAGTGGTTCAGCAGTCTGTTGAAGGGCTTCAAGGGTACTGCCCATGCCCAGCAGGATTACTCCTGGTGGTATGGTTGGGCGCCGATGGTTCAGGATCAGGCGCAGATACAGTCCATAGCAGTTGATCTGCACAGAGTGAAGAACATAGAGAAGAAGTTGAAGATCAACGCCGTTGGACAGCTGCCTAGTGACCCTATTATTTATGCGCATACTCCGCTGTACGAGACGGGAGGTGTGGGTAAAGACAGGGGCCATTATGACCCTGAAGCGCACAAGTAGTTTTGGTTAATACTGAGGGGGTTGCTGTCTGCCTTAAAGCAGGCGGCGCCCCCCTCTCTTTTTTAGTGGGTTTGCGGTATTGCCCCGTTGTGTCGTGGAGTGGTAAGGCGTGACATTACGTACATACCTTACCGTTTGAGGTTGCTGTTTACCGGTAATCAGGAGACCGGGTCTGTCGGAGGATATACCCCAACATGAGAGATGCCAGGGTCTTAGGTCTGCCTCTGGGTGAAAACACGCACACTTAGGTACACAAGTGTGCGTATCCTCAGGTACAGGTGTAAGTAGTGTAGTTGGTTGTGCTTGCATGTTGCGTATGCTTTTTTGTGAATTGCATGCAACACATCCCTGTTGCCATTCAGACAAGATGGTAGGCTTATCTCTCCTAATTGCCTTGTTTTCATCACGAGGGCCTGCATCTCTGTCTTTATTGGTAGGGGCATAGGTGTATCATAAATGGTATGCCAATTGCTTTATACCTGCAAGGTGGAATTTGTGGTGCCTGGTGGAGTTACGGTGTTATGTGGGCAATAGTGGGTCGGTAGTTGCAGGAAACGATGTGTGGCCTACGGGCCTTGAAAAGTAGTTCTGTGTCTGGGTTTTGCAAAACCCCCATTTTACCATTCGGTATAGAGTAGGAGGATATCTCCAATGCCACTCAAGGGAGAGACGGATGCTACCACTGCGTTAGATATAAAAAGTTCGATAGACGTTCAGCCCACGGAGCTAAAGATTAACCCTGCCGGAAAGATTTCACTTACCCTTCCAGCGATTAAGATAAAACTGCCTGACGTCAAGATGAAGCTCTGGTTTATGCCATTTATTAGTGTGAGTGGCATGGAGATAACTACAGAGCCTGCAGTCCTGGAGGTGGACCTGGCAGATACGGTAGTGGAGGCGAGAATAGAGCGTCCCACCAGGGTTGAGGTCCTTACGAATGGCGAAGTAAGGGCACATGCAAAGCTGGAAGGTTCAGGCACTCTCCAGGGCGGGCCTATGAGCCTGGAGATTCCGGCAGATTAACTTCGTGGCATACGAGAAGTTGGTAGACCACGGAGGTTAATTTTGTTGTGCCATGTTGCATAATATGCAATGGCCTTTTGGCGTTATTTGTGCATGTATAACTGAGGGCAAGGATGTTTTAGTCTTGTAGACTGTCTTGTATGACTACTTCCTTAAGTGACCTGCACAACGGTGTGTGCATCTTGTTGGCCCCGCAAAAATACCCCTTGAGTGCGGACTGGTGAGCTAGGCCTGCGGCGTTGCAATGGCGCCGGGTTTTATATGTTTCGGCAGGCACAACTAGCCCCGTCGCACAAAGAACTCGCTTTCATCCCTTATTCTCTCAGGCGGGCGCCGTAGTTTTGTCCCTGTGTATACCGCGACAGTACTTCTTGATGCGTTACGGTGTTGTTTTATTCTTGCGTACTGCACCTGCCCTTTACGCTAAGCCCCTTCCATGGTAAAATCCCGGCAAAAAAGGTTTCTCTACGCCCCCTTTTTAATGTAAAATGCCTCATCCGTGGGATGTAGAGCAAAGAGACTGGCATTCCGAAGAGGGTGATTAAAAAGGTTCTCTGCGCTGGGTTGTTTAGTGAGACATCACGGTTGGGTGCGGATTTATCTCTAAGATATTGGGGCAACATAGACTAAGGTCAAATGTTCATAATGTGTGCAATGCTCACCCTTGCGGTGGGTTTTTTCTTTTATAATCTCACCTCTACCAAAGAGAACACCGTATACCGCGGAGGAATTTAGGACTTACGGACGCGAGGCAGCCAGGCACGAGATATGAGCTTTCTTACTTTACCATTTATGATTGGCAACTATGGGATCCCGATGGAGCGCCCCTCGCCCGTTGCCGAAGGGCCGGAGACGACCCCCCGGACAGACGAGACAGGGTATCTTGTGGAGGGATATGGGGGTGAGGGTGAGACCGTGGAAGCGTTAGAAGTCCCCGCCGCGGGGCTTGAGGACGTGGAGGCAGGGCCGGGCCTGTGGCATACGGACCCCGCAGACAGCGTCCTGCTGGCGATAGTGATAGTTGTGGCTGCGGCAAAGGCGGGGGAGGAAGCCGCTAGGAGGCTGGGTTTTCCGCAAGTGGTGGGCGAACTGGTTATGGGGATAATCCTGGGGAATATATTTTTATTTACCGGATGGAATTTCTTTAACTTCCTCCATGAGATGCCTTTTTTGAAGATCCTCTCGGAGATTGGCGTCATAGTCCTTCTCCTGATGGTGGGTGTCCATACCGACCTGAAGGCGATGTTAAGGGTAGGGCTTTCTGCATTTTTGGTTGCCTTTGGGGGTATTTTGGCACCGGCGGGGCTTGCGTATTTTATAAGTTATGTTTTTCTCCCGGACGCCTCTATACATACACGTCTGTTTCTGGCGGCAAGCCTCTGTGCCACCAGCGTGGCAATAAAGCTTAAGGTATTTCACGAACTCGGCAGGCTACAAACTACCGAGGCAAGGATAGTGATAGGGGCGGCCGTGATTGATGATATATTGGTTCTCTTGATCCTGGCTGCGATAAGTGGCATCGCCATAACGGGCCAGTTTTCACCAGCGGGTGTAGCTGTAACGGGGGGCGCTGCGGTTGCCTTCTTATTGGCCCTGGGGGTGGTGAGCCTAAGGTACGGGGAAGTCTTTGGGGACTTTGTTACAAGGAAGTGCCCGGAAGGTATTAAGATATTTATCATTGTGGTGGTATGCCTTGGTCTTGCCTTTCTTGCCGAATTTATTGGACTTGCAACCATAGTGGGGGCCTTCAGCGCGGGGCTCTTCCTCAGACACGTAAAGGCAAAGAGCCTGATGGGCAAGGAGCGCAGCATGGAGGAGCTGATACTGCCCGCCTACGTGGTAATTGTGCCTATCTTTTTTGTGTTTGTGGGTGCGCAGGTAAGGCTGGACAGCTTCATGAACATAGACGCCGTGGTGTTGGGGCTAAGTATCACCGTGGCCGCTATTGTGGGGAAACTCTTCTGCAGTGTCTGCGTGGTGGAAAAGGGCGTAAATCGCCTGGCAATCGGCATCGCTATGATACCGAGACTGGAGGTGGCGCTGATAATAGCAAGTGTGGGGAAGGGACTTGGGGTCTTGGGCGATACTTTATTTTCGGCTATAATAGTCATGGTCGCAATCACTGCCATCATGAGCCCACCCCTCTTAAAGTTGGTCTTGACCAGGTCTAAAGAGTTCGTACCCAAGAGGCCTCTTGTGCCCTACCGTCTCAGTGATGAGAGCAGAAGAGAACTCCTGAGGTCACGGCAACTGGGTAGGAGGTAAGCATTGGGTTGAGGGGTGCGGTAGACTTCGGCTCTGGCGTGAGACGAGCCCTGTCCCTACAAAGTAGATTGTAGACAACGACCATTGCGGTTGTTGACGTCTTCAGCGAAGTAGACTTTGTTGTCTTGTAGTATTGTAGTGGCTGAGCTTGCTTGACATGAAGTAGGGACAGGTTTTTAAACCTGTCCGCTATCGGACAGACCTAAAGGTCTGTCCCTACAAAAAACTTTTTGCCATTATTTCGCAAACAAGGTTTCTATGAATAATCTGTCATTTCCAATAGCTGTTGGTGGATATAACGTTGCCACGGCGGAGGGGCTCGGGGGCCCAGGGCCAGAGCTGGATGTATGGCATGCGGGGCCAGTTAGTGACTTCTTGCTGGCTATATTAATCCTTGTTGCTGCCGGGGAGATTGGCAAGAATGTGGCCAGACTGCTCAATTTTCCCGTGGTTCTGGGTGAACTGCTGATGGGTATACTGTTGGGGAATGTGTATTTCTTTAGCGGATGGGACTTTTTTGAGCTTTTGCACACGACACCCGGCCTGAGGATACCGGCGGATTTTGGTGCCATAATACTTCTGTTAAGCATTGGCCTACATACGGACCTTAATAAGTTGCTGCGTGCAGGGTCTTCCTGCTTTCTAGTTGCCCTGGGTGGTATCATTGCCCCGGGAGGATTGGGATATCTTGTGGGCCACTTCTTGCTTCCCGACGCCTCTGTCTATACCCGTCTCTTTTTGGCCATTACCCTCTGTGCCACAAGTGTCGGGATTACTGTAAGGGTGCTTGATGAGATAGGGAAGTCACAGAGCAACGAGGCGAGGATAATATTAGGGGCGGCCATAATCGATGATGTCCTGGTGCTTCTAGTCCTGGGTGTTATTAGCGGTATGATACTTACGGGTGGGCTGGCTGTAACAAGTCTAGCCATATCGGTGGCGATGGCAGTGGGATTTGTGGCTGCAATAACAGTAATCAGTCTAAAGCTCAGCAAGGGCTTCGGGGACATTGTCACAAGGAAGTTTCCCGAGAGCATGAAGGTGTTTCTTGTAGTAATTATATGTCTTCTGCTTGCGTATCTTGCTGAGTCCATTGGGCTTGCCACAATAGTGGGGTCTTTTGGGGCAGGTTTACTCCTCAGGCACATTTACTTAAAGGACCCGGACGGAGAGGAGCACGGCCTGGAGGAAATCGTGCGGCCTGCCTATATGATATTTGTTCCCATTTTCTTTGTCTTCGTGGGCACCAAGGTAAACCTTGAAAGCTTTTTGAACTGGCACTCCGCACTAATAGGAATCAGTATCACGGCGGCTGCCATGTTGGGCAAGCTCTTCTGCAGTCTTTGCGTAGTTGAAAAAGGCGTAAACCGTCTGGCCATTGGTATTGGCATGGCGCCGCGGGCCGAGGTGACCATAACTCTGGCCGGTATCGGGATTGGTCTGGGGGTATTAAGCGAGGAGCTGTTTTCGGCTATAATAATGATGGTGGCCATTGTGGCCCTCGCTGCCCCGCTTTTGTTAAAGCTCGTTTTGGCCGGACACCGGGGGCCTGTTGGGGCCGGTCAGCCTGTACCTCGTTATGTCAGCGACGAAGCCAGAAAGGTAACTCTAAGACTTAAGAGGCTGGGTAGAAGATGATAACATTCAAAAAGATACTGTGTCCGATTGATTATTCTGATTGCTCGGCCAAGGCCCTGAGGTACGCGGCGGGAATGGCGCTGAGAGATTCTGCAAGGCTCTATTTGATGCACGTAATAGACAAGCGCATATATGACTATGGCGGCCCCATATATGAGGTGCGGCCTAGTCCGGATGAGAAGACCATTGCCCACCTTAAAGAAAAGCTTGGCGAGAGCGTGCCAAAAGAGATAGTGGGGAGTATTGATGTTGAAACGATTGTTACCGTGGGTATACCGGCACAGGAGATAGTTAACGTTGCCAATGGTAAGGGAGTGGACATAATAGTAATGGGTACGCATGGGAGGACGGGCATTGCCCACGTGGTCATGGGCAGTGTGGCCGAGAATGTGGCAAGAAAGGCCGTCTGCCCTGTGCTTACGGTGCGCCAGGACCATAGATAGGCGATCGACTTTTCAGAGGGACGCAATGGTAAGGTTAAGGAGGATACTGTGTACGGTTGACAATTCCAAGTGTTCTCTGGATGCTTTGGCGTATGCAATACATTTTGCCTTAAAGAATTTAGCAGAATTACACTTGCTCTGCGTCATTGATATGCGTCACTTTGACGACTTTCCGCCTTTTGAGTTTCCTGGTCCAGGGTCTGAGACTGTAAACCGCATGGAGAAAGAGCTTGCCGATAGGGTGTCAGAGGAGATAAGGAGGAAGATAAAGGTGGATGTGACTGTGGCTGCTGATATACCAGTTCGGAAAATCTTGAGTGTCGCAAGGGAGAGGAATGTAGACATGATAGTGATGGGTACACACGGCCGCACGGGTATGGCCCGTGCGGTTATGGGTAGCGTGGCCGCTAACGTGTTAAGAAAGGCGGGTTGCCCGGTGCTTACCGTCCGTCAGTTGGATTAGCAAACCTCGTGACTTACGGGAGACGATTAAATGATAAAAATAAAGACTATACTCTGCCCGTTAGACTATTCCAAGGGCTCCCTGGCGGCGCTGGATTACGCCTTGCATTTTGCCCTTAGGGAGACCGCCAAGCTGTGCATAATGCACGTGGTTGATGTACGCCACATAGAGGGTTATACCCCCTTAGAGAGTAACCTCCCCTATCCCGATTCTGAGGCCATAGCCCGCATGAAGAAGGAGCTGGGCGAGCGTGTGCCCTACGAGGTGAGGGGGAAGGTGAGTGTGGAAAGCATTGTTACGGTAGGCATCCCGGTTGTGGAGATCATAAACGTTGCTAAGGAGAAAGGGGTAGACGTAATAATCATGGGCACGCACGGCAGGACGGGTATAGCGCATATGATCGTGGGTAGTGTAGCAGAGAACGTGGTAAGGAGGTCGCTTTGCCCGGTT
>JAUXLO010000010.1 GCA_030623665.1 Planctomycetota bacterium | reverse complement strand
TTGCGATTAGTTTCTTTAGCACGTCCGGCTCGATTGGATGGAATCTCAGCACCTGGCAGCGTGAAACAATGGTCCTGGGCAGTTGGGTCAGTGAGGTGGTGGTCAGCAGGATGACTGTACCGGGTGGGGGTTCTTCCAGGGTCTTGAGCAGGCAGTTAGCGGCCTCGGTACTCATCCTCTCGGCCCCGTCGATTACAAAGACCCTGCGCCTGGCCCCGGCGGGTTTGAGGATGGCGAGCCTGGCAAGCTCCTGTATAGAGGCTATCGCGATTACCTTATATTCCCTGGTAATCCAGAAGAGGTTGGGGTTTTTGCCGGCATCCACTGCCCTGCATTGTTCGCACGTGTCGCAGGCGTCTCCGCCGCTTGCGTGATTCCCCCGGCACAGGAGCACCTTAGATAACTCCTTGGCAAATAGCGACTTACCCACACCCTCCGGACCACAAAACACGTAGGCATGTGCCAGCCGCCCCCTGGACAGGGTATTGCGGAAGTGGCGAACTACATGGGATTGACAAAGGACTCTATCAAAAGACATGGCTCTAAAAGAAACGCAAGAAAAGAAAAAGGCCCAAAGGGGGACTATTCATAGATAATCTTCCGGCTAATCTTCCGCCTCCACGGTGTCAAGTACTGCCAGTACGTCACCGACCCTGACCACGGTGCCTTCCCTGGCGACTATCTCCAACAACCTTCCTGTGGCCGGTGCCGGTATACTGCAAGTCTCTTTATCCTTGTTCGCGCCCACGCGCAGCAGAAGCTCTACAAGGTACTCACCCTTTTCTACCTCGTCTTCTTCGTCGACGTACCAGCTGGATATGGTCGCTTCCTCGATGGAGTGACCTTTAACGTCGGAGTCAGGCAATTCAATCTCGATCCTCATTTCTTCATCCTGCAAAATCCGGCTCTTACGCAATACAGAGACCTCTGCAAAATCCCCTTTAGGGGTTCAAGCTCGTGTCTCCTCCCCCTTGAGGGGGGAGGATAAAGGTGGGGGTGAACAATCACCCTCCCCCTTCCCCCTCCCCTCAAGGGAGGGGGAGAAGGAAGAAACTCCCCTCAAAGGAGGGGGATATTAAATAAACTCACAGACTTTTTCAGAGCTCTCAATACAATATGAACTTCTCACAAACGGTCCAGAAAAAACCTCTAAAAAACCTAGAGACCTGGCCGTCTCCTCATACTCTTCAAACTCCTCAGGCGCCAGAAACCTCTCTACAGGGAGTTGGTTTCTTGAAGGTCTTAAATACTGTCCTATTGTTACTGTCTGGCAACCTACGCAGAGAAGGTCTCTGAGGACCTCAATGACCTCTTCCTTCCTTTCCCCCAGACCCAGCATCAATCCGGACTTGTTGCGTATATTTTTACATGCCCGGTTTGCAATTTCAAGTACGCGGAGACTCCTTTCGTAACGTGCCTCAGGTCTCACTCTGGGATAAAGCCTGGGTATGGTCTCCATATTGTGGGCAAAGATGTGTGGTCCCGCCTCCAGCACCCTGTGCACATCATCCCGCACTCCGCGGAAATCCGGCACTAACACCTCTATTTTCAAAGCATTGTGACTTCTGAGGGATGTGACAACCCTGCTGAAGTGCCTTGAACCGCCGTCCGGCATGTCGTCCCTGGTAACGGAGGTAATCACAACGTGTTGCAGCCCCATAAGCCCTATGGCGCAGGCCAGTCTCCGGGGTTCGTCCTCTTCGGGGTCCCTGGGGCTGCCTCTCTTCACACCACAAAAACCGCACGTTCGGGTACAGTTGTCCCCGAGGATGATAAAGGTGGCCGTACCCCTCGCAAAGCACTCCATGATGTTGGGGCATGATGCCTCCTGGCAGACCGTCTTTAGCTGAAACTCCTCCAGCGTCCGTGAGACCCTGCCCGTTGAACCACCGCATATTACCCTCTTTTTTAGCCAGGGTGGCAGCCTCGTGGCAGTGCCGTTGGAGGGGGCATACGTCTTCATATGGCTGTATAATCACTCACAATCTTAGAGACCATCCTTAAGAAGCCTTCTAGCCGCCTCTACCAGGGCCTCTGAAAAGGTGGGGTGAACGGGCATACTGGTGGCTAAATCCTCCAAACCCATGCCCATCTTTACGGCCAGCGTGGCCTCCCCAATCAGAAAACTGGCATGCGGCCCTAATATATGGATACCCAGTACCTTACCCGAAGACGTCTCTACCGTCAACTTGATGAAACCCCCCGTGTCCGCCGAGACCCAGGCCTTACCCAATTGCCGGAACTCAAATATTCCCGTCCTAACATTGAGCCCCATCTCCCCGGCCTCACGCTCACTAAGCCCTACTGCAGCGACCTCGGGCTGGGAGAAGACGCAGTACGGTATGACCCGGTAATCCATTACCGAGTCGAGACCAAGGGCGCTTTCAACGGCCACTTCACCCTGCCGGTGTGCCACATTGGCCAGCTGGCCCCTGTCTGTAATATCTCCTATGGCATATATGTCTGACACACTGGACCGGCAGTGCTCATCAACCTCAACATATCCATGCCGGTCGATGCGGACACCCACCTCCACAAGCCCCAGGCCGCTCGTGTTGGGAGCCCTTCCCACACACACCAGGGCCTTTTCCGCATCCAAGACCTCCCCCTTTACGTGTACATCAACACCCTCCCCCTTCACGTCAAGATTAGTAACCGCCTCACCCGTTATAACCCTTATTCCTGACCGGATAAATTCCTTTGTAAGGGTTTTTCCGATATCTGCGTCTATGTTATTGAGCAGGTGGTCCAGCCTCTCTATCAGGGTGACCTCTGCGCCGAATTCGTTAAACATATACCCAAACTCACAGCCGATGTACCCACCGCCGATGATAATAATGCTTTTTGGCAGCGATTTGAAGCGGAGCGCATGGTCACTTGTCACGACCCTATGACCGTCTATCGGCAGGGTGGCATGCTCAGTCGGGGAGGAGCCTGTTGCAACAATCAACCGGGAGGCCTTTAGCGACCGGACACTGCCATCGGGGGAGGTTACTTCTACTTCATTCGGCCCCCTGAGTCTGCCCCTCCCGCTGACAACTTCCGCTCCGCAGTCGTCAAATCGGGCCTGCATACTGTTGCGCAGGGCATTTACGACCCTGTCCTTTCTCTCACGGATTCGTTCAAAGTCGAAGGTTGCCCCTTTTACGTTTATGCCCCAGTCGCCGGCCCTCTTTATTTGTGAAAAAATACCTGCGCTCCTTAGGAGCACTTTTGTAGGTATACACCCCTTGTTCAGGCATGCTCCACCCAGCTGGTCCTGCTCCACGACACACACTTTCCGCCCCAGTTGAGCAGCTCGAAGTGATGCTGCCATGCCAGCCGGGCCTGAGCCCAATATGATGAAGTCAAACATACGTAACCCCTTATAATTCTCTTTCTTATGATAGAGACAGAGAATGGGTCTGGGAGGTTCTATTTTGAGGTCTGCAGGATTATACTGGCCACCCAAAATCTTGTCAAGGACTTGACTGACGGGGGTTTTCCCCGCCTGCAGTAGCCGCTTTATATAACCCGGTATGTGGCTATCTCTTTAAATTATATATAATTAGGTAAATACAACAAACCAAAGTTTTCCCCTTGACTTAATGCCTTATTTTGTTATAGTTGGCTCGATATCTAGCAGAGTACCTACCGGAGATTCTGACGTTTTTATCATTGGCTAGAAGGGGTGGCTGGGACTGCTGTCGTTAGTTATATGGAGGCCATGTGTTTTCCGGGTCGAAGGCCATTCCTATCGCCGTTTTTTCAATAGTCTCTGTCTTGGGGTGTGCAAAGCTAGAGCCCCTCACCACACGTGCTGAGGTTGAACCTCCTGAAAGAGTAGGGTTAGTGGACCTGCCCGTGCTTCAACTGGAGGAGAGACAGAAAAAGCCACGACCAGAAAAGCTCTACACATTGTCGGTTAGAAGTGCAAGTATACAGGACGTGCTTCTGAGCTTTTCGAGGGAAAGTAAGGAAAATATTGTAGTAGACCCCGACGTGCAAGGTAAGGTTACTGTAGACCTTAAGGATGTAACCCTCACACAGGCCCTGAACGCATTGTTACTGCCCCTGAACCTGGATTACCACATGCAGAGCGGTTTTATAAGGGTAGCCAAACCAAAGAAGATAACCCGCATCTTTCATCTAGACTATGTAATAACCTCACGGTCCGGGTCGAGGGGGTTGACTTCCAATATCGCCAGCACTACTACTACAGGAGGGACGACCGGAGGAACCACAGGGACAACGGGAACAACAGGAGGGGCAGGCTCTCAGGGCAGCAGTGTAAGCGGGAGCGATTTTCAGGATATATTCCTGGAGCTCGAGTATGGGCTCGCTGCACTTGGCCTTCAGAGCCAGGGTCAGGTTGCCGGGGGCGTGGGAGGTGCTGGAGGAAGAGGTGGTGTGGGCGGTGCGATTGGAGCCGCACGGCAGACCGCCACTGCAGGCGGTGAAGGAGGTGGCCGTGGCACCTTCTCCATCAACCGCCAGGCGGGAATAATACTGATTAACAGTTATCCGGAGATCCTGGCAAAGGCCGCAGAGTTCATTGAGGCCGTGGAAGGTACTATACAGAGGCAGGTACTTATACAGGCGAAGATAGTAGAGATAACCCTGGACAATGAATTTAATTATGGGATCGATTGGGACCTGGTCTTCAACCTGAGGAACGACAAACAGGTCAAGAAGGATGATTTTCCTGTCACCTCTCAGAACAGTTTTGTCGCAGGTGGGACGTTCGCCGCGGCGATAGCGGCCGGGGCCGGTGAGTTTTCGCAGTTTACTATGAGGACCGGTGCCATAAACCTCGTTATGGACGCACTTAGCAAGCAGGGCGACGTTAACGTTATCTCCAGCCCGAAGATCT
Organism: Planctomycetota bacterium; assembly: GCA_030623665.1. Classification (GTDB taxonomy): domain Bacteria; phylum Planctomycetota; class Brocadiia; order Brocadiales; family Bathyanammoxibiaceae; genus Bathyanammoxibius. Next base: position 10,160 of record JAUXLO010000010.1, on the reverse strand, counting down.
CTACTCTGAACAACCAGACGGCGATAATAAGGGCCACTACACAGCAGACGTTCTTCTCCACGGATACCAAGTTTGTGGAGACGTCGCCTGGAGAAAAAACAGCTGAAACATCGGTAAGCAAGGATGTACGTGACATCGGCGTTACTCTGGACGTTACCCCTCAGATAAGTGCCTCAGGTATGATTATTATGAACATACACCCGGCCATTACGGACCTGGTGAGGACAGAGGAATTCAAAACCGGCGCATCAGGTGAAGAACAGACATCGGCCACAGCTCCCGTCCTGAGTATAAGGGAGACGGACACGGTTGTAAGGGTCAGAGACGGGGAGACCATAGTAATCGGCGGTCTTATGAAGGATAAAGTAACGGTTACGGAGAAGAGGTTCCCCCTCTTATGGAGGATACCCGGCGTAGGTAAGATCTTTACCTCAAGGGACAAGAAGACTGAGAAGATAGACCTTGTGATATTCTTGACCCCCACCATTCTCCTGGGTGACCGCGTAGAGGACCACGCTATAGAGGAGATGAAGCGGCTGGAGATGGTAAGACGCTACTAACTCATTTTGGGGAAGTACATGTACCTAGAATTCTTCGGGCTTAAAGAGAAACCCTACAGTCTCACCCCAGACCCCAAATATTTCTTCCTGAGCGAAACCCACAAAACCAACCTGGACCTCGCTCTCTACGGTATAAAGACAAGAGAGGGTTTTATCGTCATCACCGGAGCGATAGGCACAGGCAAGACCACCATGTGCCGGATGATTCTGGAAAAGATGGACAGGAAGACGCATTCTGCGCTTATACTAAACCCCTTTATCTCCGAAGACGAGCTGCTCGAATCGGTCCTCCACGACTTCGGAATAATGGTAAAAAGCACCGGGAAGCGCACCAAACAAGAGATGATAAACCAGTTAAACCAGTTTCTACTGGACGCCCTGAAGGAGGGCGAAAATGCACTACTTATCATTGACGAGGCACAAAACCTGCCCCTGCCCGTGTTAGAGCAGATAAGGATCCTCTCCAACCTGGAGACAGAAAAGGAAAAGCTTCTACAGATTATACTGGTTGGGCAACTCGGTCTGATGCGGCTTCTGCAGTCTCCACAGCTTAAACAGCTCGACCAGCGGATCTCCGTCAAATGTCAGCTCAGCCCGCTTAAGAAGGAGGAGATACCAAAATATATTGAGCATCGTCTCATGATAGCAGGTTCCAAGGGACAGATAAACTTCGCCCCAAAGGCCCTGGCACTCATACATGAATTCTCCCTCGGTATCCCACGCATGATAAACCTTATCTGTGACAGGGCACTACTGGGGGCATATACCCTGCAGACCACGGATATAACAAAGGAAGTCGTAGTAAAGGCGGTAGAGAATCTCAAGTTGCAGAGAAAGGAACCAAAGATGACGATACCTGAGAAGACTTCTGCCGGCCGAAGTAAGATTAGGCTACCTGTCCTTATCCCCGCAATTATCGTAGGTGCATTTGCTATAGGCTTTCTCTTCTATCAGAATCTCCAGGGAATGAAAAGCAGCCGGGGGAAAAGGGCCGTGGAGCGTCAACTCGCCCAGGCCAGGGTCAGCCGGCAGATAGAGAAGACAAGGATGGAGCAAAAATTATTTAAACTTCAAGACGAGGTAGAGGAATTGAAGGCCAGGCCCCCTGCTCCACCGGCAACACCACCCGTGGTTATACCCGATGAATGGAAAGGTTCCTCTACAATATTCCTTGGGGCCTTTGGCGATAGGGAGTCTGCCGTGGAGAGGGCCAAGGGCCTGCGCGGGGTAACTAAAAAGGCCCACATCATTGCCATCGGCACCGAAGAAGGGGGCCGAAGCTACCGCCTGATTATTGGTAACTTCAAAGACACGGAAGAGGCCATGGAGGCGCTAAATGAGCTACAGGTTCAGGGTGAACTCCTGGATGCCGAAGTGATTCCGTTTACCGAAGTGGTTAAAGTAGAGTAGTTACCACCCCCCCCATCTAAAGCTATGAGCAGGATATTAAACCAGCTTAAGAACGCTCGAAAAGACGGAAAGACGCCTCCACCAAATTACGATGCCACCTCTTTAGACACTATAATTGAACACAATACTCCAGGACGACCGAAAGGTTCGAATCTAAAGAGGTTAATAATCATATTATCCATCGGCATAGGACTTGCTCTCATAGCTGCCTTTACGGCATCATACTTACTCACACACAAAAAACGCTCTACCCATTCTCGTTTATCATCAGCGGTAAAAGAAGCAGGAGAACCAGGCCCGGAAGGTCTTGTCCGGCGCGCTTCTTCAGAAGTAGGCTGGCAGGGTCTGGCTTCAAAAGAGCTTGCAGCCAAGAAGTCAGAAACACTTCTAGTGGAAATACTGTCCATAGAAGGCATAGATGAGGGCCCTATTATAGAGGACATAGAGCTTGAGGCCGCCCCATCCAAGGAACCAGAGGAACCTCCTGCCGCACCTCTTGAAATAGAGACGGTTGAACTCGTACCTGCACCAGCCGCACCCCTGGAAATAGAGATAGTCGAACTCGCACCTCCACCGGTCGAGAAACCTGAAGAGGTGCCACCCACACCTGCACTACCCAAGGTGGTGAAGCCGGAGAAACCTGAGGCCCCACGTATAGAAATAAAGGTTGAAGAACCGGAGGTACCGGAAAGGCCGGCAGCCGTCACTGTGGAGGTACCGCCTACTGTGGTGATTGAGCCGCCGGCGGTCGGTGCAGAGGCCCCACCCGCGCCGGTATCACCGGCTGTGCTGGGGAAAAAGGCCGAGCCCTCACGTATAGAGATAAGGACGGCGCCCGAACGCGCCCCTAAGGAGCCCATGATACCATCCCCTCCCGCAAAGGTATTTGAAGAGGCGGCGATAGAAATACAACCCTCGGCCGTCACAGAGGCCCCCAGACCTCCAGCAGCAGCACCTCCTCCCGCCAAACCCAGAGAGGAACTCGAACTTGAGGAAGAGGGGGTCTTTTCGCCAGAGGTCCTTGAGAAAAGAGAGCGGTTTAAACTGGCGGTCTTCCACCAGAAAAGTGGTGACTTAAGAAAGGCCAAGCAGCAGTATCTGGAGATAATAAAACTGGACCCTATGGACCCTGAAACGCACAACAACCTGGGCTCAATCTACCAGGAATGGGGAGACCTGGACAATGCGATAAACGAATACAGGAAGGCTATACTCCTCAGGCCTAATTACTACAAGGCCCGAAACAACCTTGGGGTAGCCCTTTATAGAAAGGGGAATTTTCAGGCTGCCCTTAGAGAATTTCAGATTGCTGTCGAAGCTAACCCCAGGGACATACAAAGCCTTACTAACCTCGGCGTTATATCAAAACAATTGGGACAGCTCGACAGGGCCCGTCAATTTTTTGAAAGGGCGTTATCCATAAATCCTGCACATGCAGAGGCCCACTATAACCTGGCATTAATTCTGGAACAAAACGAGCCTGCCAGCGCCGTTTTTCACTATCAGAAGTTCCTTGAATACTCGGGTGGTCGTTACCCAGCCCTGGAAGGGGACGTGATGCGGCACCTGAATAGCTTGTCTAAAATGTCGAAATGGTACTCTCCGATTGTAGAACAATACGAAAGAAGCACGCAAAGATGAGGTTTGTAACCTGTAGGGAATTTATAACGTTCCGTAGTTTTTTGCTAACTCTTTGTATTCATTATAGGATTTTTTTAAGAAGTAAGGCATTCCGGAGCCTGGACTCGTGGAGGCCCGCTATAACCTGGCATTAATCCTGGAAGAAAACGAGCCGGCCAGCGCCATTTTTCCGCTGTCAGAAGTTTCTTGAAAATGCCTGGGCGGTCGTTATCCGGTTTTGGAGGGAGATATGGTGCAACACGAACGGCCTGTCTAGAAAACCGTGGGGGTAAAATGGACTTGACAAATGTCTGGCTTTTGTGTAAACTTTCTATGTTCTTTGAAGTAGCCACCAAACTGTATGGGGCAGACCGCGACTTCCCTTAAAGAACACCTTTTCTATAACTTCCTAAGATCTAATAAGGTATAATCAACACCTTTCTGAGACAAAAGAGGTAAATCCAGCCCAGTTTTAGATTCTAGGACATTATGTTGTCTTATTTTATGTGATAAAAACCCATAAGTTTTGTCTCTTTTGTTCTCTCGCAGAGTTTGATTTATCAAGACCTTATAGAAGATTTTATGTTACGCATATGGTGCATATATAATCAGGGTACCCCAGGAGGCGCAATTTTACGTCCCTGATGAAAGAGGCGTAGAACCAAAAAACACTGACTTTTCAGAGGTCTAAATATACCAGGATTTAGAGAGGATAACTATTCCCCCGATCTTCTTTCCCGGATTCCCCTTTTGAAATCTGCATCCTAAAAATTCAGAGTTGTATTAGATAGTTTAGAAGACACTACGATGCCGGAAAGATTGTTTATAATAGACGGTCATTCACATTGTTACCAGGCATACTACGCCATTTCTGGCCTGACCAGCCCGGACGGTGCACCCGTAAACGCCGTGTATGGCTTTACCGGTATGCTCCGAAAGCTCTTGAGGGAACAGAAACCCGAGTACTTGGCAGTTGCCTTTGATTCGAGCGGCCCCACATTTCGTCATGAACAATATGCCGAATACAAAGCGCACAGGAAGGAAACACCCGACGACCTCATAGCGCAGCTCCCTCTAATCTCTAAGATATTAGAGGCCTACGGAATACCCGTTTACTCTCACGAGGGCTATGAGGGGGATGACGTAATTGGCACGCTTGCCAAGCAGGCCTCAAAAAAGCATCTGGAGACCTATGTCGTCACCGCAGACAAAGACATGGAACAACTTATAGACCCCTACATAAAGATATACAACGTCAAGAAGGATCAAACACAAGACCTCGACACACTAAAAAAAGAAAAGGGTATAACGCCCGAACAGGTGAGAGACGTGTTGGCCCTGAGCGGGGATAGTGTAGACAACATCCCCGGGGTGCCGGGTATTGGTCCAAAAACGGCGCTAGAACTCATCCACAGGTGGGGCTCCGTGGAGGGTGTACTGGAACACCTTGACAGTCTCAACGGAACTAAGCGCATGAATAAAATTAAGGACAGTCTACGCGCCTCGGCCCAACAGGCGTGTCTATCCAAGCAATTGGTGACTATCGTCGAAGATGTTCCCGTTGAGTTAGATCTGGAGGCCAGCCGTACAAGCGGCGCAAATGAGGACGAGCTGAGGAGGCTATTCGAGGAACTTGGTTTCAACAGCTTTCTGGCACAGATGACACCCGCAACGGAAACGAAGAGGGCTGACTATCATATCGTAGATACGCCCGAACGGTTTAAGGGCTTCCTTAAAAAATTGTCAGGCCAAGACATGTTTTCCTTCGACCTCGAGACCACAAGCCTAAGGGTTGTAGAGGCCGGGATAGTCGGCATCTCCTTCTCGTGGAAGGAAGATGAGGCATACTATATACCGCTGATGACGCCTGATGGAGAGACCCCTCTTGCACGCAGCGCCCTTGGGGGGCTAAAAGCCGTACTCGAAGACCCGGAGATAAAGAAGATAGGACAAAACCTGAAGTACGACTACGCCGTCCTCAAGAACTACAATATTGAGCTCAGGGGCATAGCCTTTGACACGATGGTCGCCTCTTATCTACTTAATCCTACACGTAGAAGGCACGGCCTTGGTGAGCTGGCGATACACTTCCTGTCTTATCGGATGACGCCGATAACCGAGCTTATAGGTTCCGGCAAGACGCAACTCACCATGGACAAGGTTGAGCTCAAAAAGATAGCCAGATATGCCTGCGAAGACGCAGATATAGCCTACTGTCTTGCCAGCCGGATGCGCCCGCTGTTGGAGCAAAACGGCCTTCTGAAGCTCTTCGAGGAGGTAGAGGTGCCCCTCGTAAGCGTGCTGGCCGAGATGGAATATGCAGGGATAAGACTTGACACCAAACCTCTGGAAGATATGTCTGGACATTTAAGTGAAAAACTTTCTGCGCTTGAAGAAGAGATTTTTCGCCTGGCGGGAGAACGCTTCAACGTAGACTCCCCCAAGCAGGTAGCCAGCATACTCTTTGAAAAGCTGGGCCTCAAGCCCCTGGTGAAGACGAAGACCGGACCGTCCACCGTTGCCAAGGTACTGGAAACACTGTCAAAGCAACATCCCCTGCCAGCCTTACTGATAGAACGCAGGCAACTGAGTAAGCTGAAGTCCACCTACGTTGACGCCCTGCCAAAGATGGTAAGCGCCAAGACAAAGAAGCTTCACACGTCCTTTAATCAGACCGTCACGGCTACAGGAAGGCTTTCCTCAAGTGAACCTAACCTGCAAAACATACCCGTCCGCAACGACCTGGGCAGGCAGATACGCCGCGCCTTTATACCCTCACGGGAAGACCTGATATTCATGTCTCTGGACTATTCTCAGATAGAGTTGAGGATTCTGGCACATTTCTCCGAAGACCCCGCACTGGTTGAGGCCTTCCAAAATGACCAGGACATCCATGCCTCTGTAGCCTCTAAGATTTACGGGGTAGGGCTAGACGATATGACCCCTGAGATGCGCAGGGCGGCGAAGGCCGTCAACTTCGGCATAGTCTACGGGCTCAGTCCACACGGTCTCTCAAGGGAGGTGGGAATAACGCAAAAAGAGGCCAGTGTATTTATTGAGGCGTACTTCCAACTCTTTAAGGGCGTTAAGCACTTCCGCGATAAGGCCATAGAAGAGGCACGAGAAAGGGGCTATGTAACCACCATACTTGGAAGGAAGCGAGCCGTGGCAGGGATAGACTCCCAAAACAAACAGAAAAGGGCTCTGGCAGAGCGTGTAGCCGTCAACACCATAATACAGGGCTCTGCTGCCGATCTGGTAAAGGTTGCAATGAACAGGGTATATGCACGCTTGGGGGAGATAGGCTCAAAGGCCAGGATGCTCCTGCAGATACACGACGAGCTGCTCTTTGAGCTGCCCGGGGAAGAGGCAGATACCACCAGAGGAGCAATCGAGAAGGAAATGACACAAGCCCTCGAACTCCGAGTGCCCATAAGGGTAAACGTAAAGATGGGCAAGAATTGGCTGGAAGTAGAGTAAAACACCCCACTATATGCGACCCAAAGTAATAGGCATCATGGGTGGCATTGCCAGCGGCAAGACCACTGTGGCAGAGATGATAGGCTCCATTGGGGCAAGGGTCATTGACGCAGATAAGATTGGCCATGGGCTTTTAAGGACTCCAGAGGTCAAAGGAAAACTGGTCAGGAAATGGGGTAAAGAGATACTGGACGAAAGAGGTACGGTAGACCGCAGTAAGCTCTCCAGGCTGGTATTCTCTGATGCAGAGGCGTTGAGGGAGTTAAACAATACCCTCCATCCCTTGATACTTGAGGCCATTCGCCGGGAGATTGCAACGGATGAGACTAGGGTCGTTGTAGTAGACGCTGCGCTTCTGCAGGAGACAGGGCTCACCGAGCTCTGCGACCTTCTCGTCCTTGTAGTGGCAGAGGAGAGGGTAAAGAAGGAAAGGGCCGTGAAATACAGACACTGGAGCCCGGAAGAGGTGAGCAGGCGAGAGCGCTTCCAGACCCCGGTGGAACAGAAAAAAAGGATGGCCCACTACGTGATTAACAACAACTTTTCAAAGGAGGAGACACTCAAACAGGTTAAGGAATTTTTGGACAAATTTGTTTTATAAGGTAATTTTGGAGGAATGTAATGGTAGTTAGACAACAAAAAAACAGTACCGCAGTACAGGAGGCCCCTGAGGCGGTAAAGAAAGACTCGAACGCAAAAGAAGAACTCCACATCCGTGAGCTTCAGAAGATGACTATGAAGGAGCTTCAGGGCCTGGCCAAGAAGGAGGGAGTGAAGGAGTATCAGGGCCTTAAGAAGCAGAACCTCATCTTTAAGATCCTGAAGGACCGTGTCACTCAGAACGGTCTTATGTTTGGCGAGGGTGTGGTAGAGGTATTGCAAGAGGGGTTTGGTTTCTTACGCTCCCCTGACTACAACTACCTCCCGTGCCCGGACGACATATACATCTCTCCTTCACAAATACGCCGGTTTGGTATAAGGACGGGCGCTGTAGTATCGGGGCAGATACGTCCGCCTAAGGAGAACGAGAGATACTTTGCGCTTCTGAAGGTTGAGGCAGTAAACTTTGAAGACCCCGACCTGACGAGTGAAAGGGTGATCTTTGATGACCTGACACCGCTGCACCCTGACGAACGATTGCTTCTTGAGACCATGCCGAAAGAGTTCAACACAAGGGTAATTGACCTGATTACCCCAATCGGGAAGGGTCAGAGGGGGCTTATTGTGTCGCCGCCACGTGCAGGAAAGACTGTGTTGCTTCAGAAGATAGCCAATGCGGTAAGCAAGAACCACCCTGAGGTAGTACTCATCATCCTTTTGATAGACGAGAGGCCGGAGGAAGTCACCGAGATGGAGAGAGCCACGCAGGCAGAGGTGATAAGCTCAACGTTTGATGAGCCCGCCAGCCGCCACGTACAGATTGCAGAGATAGTTGTAGAGAAGGCAAAGAGGATGGTGGAGTGCGGCAGGGACGTTCTAATACTACTTGACTCCATTACCCGGCTTGGGAGGGCCTACAACACAGAGGTCCCCCACAGCGGTAAGATTCTCTCCGGTGGTATAGACGCAAATGCCCTCCAGAGACCGAAGAGGTTCTTTGGTGCCGCAAGGAACATTGAAGAGGGTGGAAGCCTTACCATAATCGCCACTGCGTTGATTGACACGGGAAGCCGTATGGACGATGTCATATATGAAGAGTTCAAGGGCACAGGCAACATGGAACTCCACCTGGACAGAAAACTGGCAGACCGCAGATTGTTCCCGGCCATAGACATCACACGCTCCGGCACCCGTAAGGAAGAACTGCTTCTCGACCCGGAGGAACTCAAGAGGGTCTGGTTGCTGAGGAAGGTCCTTAACGAGACCAACCCGTTGGAGGCCATAGAGCTGCTGAGGGATAGGCTGCTAAAGACAAAGTCGAACGCAGAGTTCCTGATGAGCCTGAAGATCTAGAGTCGACCTCTCACCCCCGTCTCAGGCGGGAGATTTGTCCCTGCCGGCTCTGCCTTTCAGGTAGACGAGAAGGATAGAGATGTCAGCAGGGGATATACCTGAGATGCGAGAGGCCTGCCCGAGAGAGGTGGGCCTAATCTGGCTAAGTTTCTGACGGGCCTCATTTGCCAGCTCAGGGATCTCGCCGTAATTCAGCCATAACGGAAGGTTAAGTGCCTCCATCTTCTTAAATCTCTCGACCTGGGCCAATTGCCTCTGGATGTAACCCTCATATTTTACCTCTATCTCAACCTGTTCCTTGACGTCCTGCGGGAGATTTTTCTCCTCTAGTTTATGGCTTGAGTCGAGTCCTGTTAAATGGTCGAAATCCATTCCCGGTTTCCTGAGAATCTTTTCCAGGGACTCCCCTTTGTAAAGGTTTTTCTTGAGATATACCCTGGTCCGGTCGATGAGGGATTCCTTCTGCTCAAGCCCACTCCACTGCGAGTGGGGGATGAGTCCGAAGCGGTGACCATATTTCATTAACCGCCTATCAGCATTGTCCTGCCTCAGTATGAGCCGGTACTCCGCCCTGGACGTAAACATCCGGTAGGGCTCGAGCGTCCCTTTTGTTACAAGGTCATCGATGAGCACGCCGATATACGCCTCTGAGCGGTCGAGTATAAATGGAGGTCTTCCCTGAAGCTTCAGTGCGGCGTTTATCCCGGCCATTATCCCTTGCGCCGCTGCCTCCTCATACCCCGATGTGCCGTTTATCTGGCCCGCAAGAAAAAGGCCCTCCACCAGCTTGGCCTCCAGACCTGCCTTTATCTGGGTCGGGGGCACAAAATCGTACTCTACGGCATACCCGTAACGGACAATCTCCGCCCTCTCCAGCCCCCTTATGGAGTGTACAAGCTCATTCTGCACGTTGCCGGGCAGGCTTGTAGATATACCGTTACAGTAGATCTCACGACTCTCCAGCCCCTCCGGCTCAAGGAATATCTGGTGTGCGTCTTTGTCGGCAAAGCGGAAGACCTTGTCCTCGATAGAGGGACAGTAGCGGGGCCCGGTGGCCTTTATCTGGCCGGTGTATAAGGGGGCGCGATGCAGGTTTGCCCTTATAATCCTGTGTGTCTCGGGGTTTGTGCAGGTAAT
>JAUXLO010000026.1 GCA_030623665.1 Planctomycetota bacterium | reverse complement strand
ATCCGCCTGCAGGGCTGACCCGGCGGGCCGCCTCTGGTACAATCCCTTCTATAAAGGACTATGCAAACGCCCTCAGGCCGAGTACCTCTCTTCCTATTATCAGCTTTTGTATCTCTGAGGTGCCCTCGTATATGGTGGCCACGCGTGCGTCGCGCAGGTATCTCTCCACGGGGAATTCGTCTGAGTAGCCGTAGCCGCCGGGTATCTGCACGGCCATGTTGGCGGCCCTCAAGGCCGCCTCTGAGGCAAAAAATTTTGCAATAGACGTCTCCTGGGTGCTTCGTCGGCCTTTATTCTTTACGTCTGCGGCCTTATAGACCAATAGCCTGGCGGCCTCGGTGTCTGTTACCATGCGGGCAATCATGTCCTGTATCAGTTGAAAGGAGCCGATGGGCCTGTCGAACTGGACGCGCTGCTTTGCGTATTTGACGCTTGCGTCTATGCATGCCTGGGAGATGCCTACACAGCCTGCGGCTACACTGAAGCGCCCGTTGTCAAGCCCGGTCATGGCCACTTTAAATCCCTGTCCGACCGCTCCCAGCTCGGCATCCTTAGGCAGTTCGCAGTCCTCCAGAAAGACCTCGGCCGTATTTGATGACCGCAGGCCGAGCTTATTCTCTATGTCTCTTGTGGAATATCCTTTTGTTTTTTTGCACTCTATTATAAAGGCCGTCAGGCCCTCGTGTTTTTCTTTAGTGTCGGTGTTGGTGCGTGCGATGAGGACGGCGATGTCTGCGACCCCGGCGTTTGAGATCCATGTCTTCGTGCCGTTGAGGACCCATTTGTCTCCGGTTGGGACCGCCCTGGTGCTCTGATTGGCGGCGTCTGAGCCCGCACCCGGTTCGGTAAGGGCGAAACACCCGATTATCTCTCCCCGGCATAGTGCCGGCAGGTATTTCTGCTTCTGCTCCTCCGTGCCCCAGTTGAGGATGCACAGCTCCACGAGGGATACCTGCACGGACAGCGTTGTCCTCACCGAGGAGCATGCCCTCCCAATCTCTTCGGTGATTATGGCGTGGCTGATGAAATCCAGTCCGGCGCCGCCGTATTTTTCGGGGACGGGGCCGCCTACCAGACCCATGGGGACCATCTTTTTTATTATTTCATGCGGGAAGCGGCAGTTTCTGTCGTTGTCTCTTGCGACCGGGACGATCTCCTCCTCGGCAAATCGCCGGGCCATCTCCTTTATCGCCTTCTGTTCCGGGGTCAGCTCAAGGTCCATTGGGACTGCCTCCTGTTGTGGGTTGGGTAGGTCTTGCTATGTCGCATGGAGAGAGGCCATATCCAGGCGGGACAGGATAAGCTTTTAAGACTGTTCTATCAAATCTCTCCACAGACATAGGGTATCTCCACCCTGTGACCTGGCCCGTTCGAGGGCGGTTTCTGCGCAACGTATCAGGTCTTCCGGGGAACTCATCTCCTTGTCGGTGATACTGGCGTTGCCCATAATTACGGTTATTTTCTCTGGAATGGCTTGGTCTGAAAATTTGTATTGTGCGAACGTCCGGTGGATTCTCTGTGCTACGAAAGCGGTGCTGTCGGTATTTACCATGGGTAGCACTATAAGGAACGTTTTTTTGGTGTAGAGTGCTATAATGTCTGAGGTTCTCACCATGCCTGAGAGGAGAGTTACCGACTCTTCGAGTATGGTGTCAAGAAAACCCGCGCCACGTTTCTTAATATTCTCTGTTAAGTCGCATATGCACAACATGATGCAAGACAGGGGCAGATCATGTCTCTTGGCACGGTCGAATTCAGATTTAAGTAGTACTTCCAGCAGGTTGCGGTCGCGGACTTCCATAATTTTACTCCTCCTGTTATTTATCAAGAGACATGAAGGTGTTTTCTCCAGTCTGTCGGCCCTAGTTCTTGCAGTACTGTTACAAAGCGCGCGGGAAGGGGTTTTTCTTCCAGGGTGATTTGCTTTTCTAGAAAACGCCTTCCCATGGGTAGGTACTGGCTGAGCCTGAGGCCTGAGACCATGTGGCCGAATCCGTGTCTCACCAGTACCTGAAGTATCTGGGAGAGCCGTTGGAATCGCCGGGGTGTCCTTGTGATGTCTCTGAGGCGCAATGGATGGGTCTCCACTTAGGCAGAAGTGTCTCTGGTGTCTTTCTGGACTATCTCTCGTATCTTCTTTAATTTCTCCAGCATGTGAGGCAGCTTTTCGATAGACAGTATGGTTTCCGGGTCACATAAGGCCTTTTCGGGTTGTTCATGGACCTCTAGGAATAATCCGTCGGCGCCTGCGGCCACGGCCGCCCTGGCTACGGGTTCCACCATGTGCCTGTCTCCCCCCGAAGAACTTCCCTGTCCGCCTGGGAACTGTACGCTGTGTGTCGCATCAAAGAGTACGGGATAACCCATCTCTCTCAGTATGACGATTGACCTCATATCGCTGACTAAATTGTTGTATCCGAATGAGGTTCCCCTCTCGGTGAAGATTATCTTGTCGTTACCTTTACTAAGGATCTTTTCGGCCACCAGCTTCATATCCCAGGGCGCCAGGAATTGACCCTTTTTGACGTTGACGGGCTTGCCTGTTTCTGCCGCACAGAGGATGAGGTCTGTTTGACGACAGAGAAATGCCGGTATCTGTATAATATCCAAGACCTTGGCAGCCTTCGCTACCTCTGCTGGGTTGTGGACGTCTGAGAGAACGGGTATGTCCAGCGAAGACTTTATTTCTTGAAGTATCTCCAGGCCTTTATCAAGTCCTGGGCCACGGAAGGAATCTATGGAGCTTCTGTTTGCTTTGTCATAAGAGGCCTTAAATACAAAGGGTAGGTTGAGATCTTGAAGAAGACCCTTTAGCCTCTCTGCTATTTTAAGGCAGGTTTCTCTTGTCTCAATTACACAAGGGCCAGCCACAACGGCCAGAGGTGTGTCAGGCCCAAAAGAGAAGTTTTTTATACGGACGGGCTTCGTAGGTTTATCCCCTATGCGGTTGTTTAATGCTTCCTTTTACAAAGGGGTATCATCTTCAAGAGGTACTATACCATAGACTTAGTGCACAGTCAAATCTGTAAATCAGATAAATTTTAGTTGCAATTCTGGCCTGTATTGCATATATTTGCAATCTACAAAATGGTTGATGATTACACGTTACAACCTACCTCTTTGTTTCTGCCTTTTGCGAGCAATGTCCCTGCGGAGAAAGCGTTTCAGAGGACATGCCCCCTGTGTGCCGTTGTTTTAAGGAGGGAATATGGATATAGCGGTTGATGCAAGCATATTGGATTCCGAGGGTATCTCAAAGGATGATGTAACACTATTGAGGAAGAGGATTTACACCTCGGTAGAGGAAAAGGAAAAACTAGAGAAAGAAGTAGAAAGGTTCTCGCAGGCTATAAAGAGCAGCCAGGACGCTGCAAAGACGAAGGTGCTGTACCAGAGCTTGGGGATTGGCCTCTGGCTATTGGGACGTGTAAAGGAGGCCTTGGAGGCCCTAGAGGAGGTAAAGACACGAAAGGCCGCTACCTATTTTCTGGGGAAATGTTATGAGGAATTAGGGGAGTATGAGAAGGCTCTGGATTACCTTGAGAGGTCTAAAAAGGAAGGTGCGATGGACTTAGACCTGGAGATGGACCTAATAGGAGTAAAGAGAAAGGGGGGTATGCTTAAAGAGGCCTTGAAGAGGGCGGAGCAACTTTCTAAGGCCCATGGAGACGAGGCTGAATTACACTACCAATGGGGCTGCTGCCTTGAGGACGCGGGGGAATACGTTGAGGCCATGTCCCATTACGAAAAGGCGTTGGAGCTTGACCCTGAGCATGCGGGTGCCCACTTTCGTATCGCCTATAATTACGACCTTGAGGGGGAGGACGAAAAGGCCGTTGAATATTATGAGAAATGCGAGGAACTTTCCCCTACCTTTACCAACGTATTTATCAACCTCGGTACACTGTATGAAGACCGTGGAGATTATGAAAAGGCAGTAGCGTGTTTTGAGACCGTGCTCAGGGCAGATCCCAGCAACGAAAAGGCATGCCTTTATCTGAAGGATGCAAGGTCGGCCCTTAATATGTACTACGATGAGGAGAGGATAAAGGCGAAGGACAGAGAGAGTGAGGTCCTTAACATACCCATATCGGATTTTGAACTCTCGGTAAGGAGTAAGAATTGTCTGGAACGGATGAATATCAATACTCTGAAGGATCTCACCTTGGTGACAGAGTCGGACCTGCTGTCTTATAAGAATTTCGGGGAGACATCCTTAAATGAGATAAAGGGCGTGCTGTCGCAGAAGGGGTTGTCTCTGGGGCAGGCCCTGGATATAAGCAGGTCACTTTTGGGCCTCCCCGGCGGGTCTGCTGAAGAGATTGAAATGCTTGAGCTTCCGTTATCCATGTTGGAATTATCGGTTCGCACCCTAAAGGCCGTGGAGAAGCTGGGGTTTAAAACCGTTAGTGAGCTTGTATCTGAGTCCGAAGAGGGGCTCCTTTCTCATAAGACATTTAAGAGTGGGTATCTTGAGGAGGTAAAGGAGAAGTTAGGCCTGCATGGTTTGAAGCTAAAGGAAGGTGATGGTTCAACAGAATAGTTGATTTGGGAAGCGGGTCTTTGGATTACAATGTGAGGGGGGCAGGGGCCGTCGCATTGATTTATTCCAAAGGCCCAGGTTTTTTGTAGATAGTTTCTTTTATGATGGTGGGGGGTTGGTCCTGAGGTTTTCTTAGGAGAGGGAATTATATATTGTGACTGTGCGGCGGTGTCGGGCATTAGGGATCGATCCTGGCCTTGCGGTTACCGGTTTTGCTGTGGTGGAGGTTCTCGAGAGGGGAGGACGGGTAAATGATTGTGGATGCATAAGAACCCGTTCCGCGCTTGCTACGCCTGAAAGGTTGGGCATTATATACAATCGTGTATGCGAGGTAATCCGTAAGTGGTCGCCGAATTTACTGGTTATGGAAGATGCCTTTGTTAATATAAAATATCCTAAGGCTGCGTTGCAACTGGGAGAGGTAAGAGGTGTTATAAGTGTGGCGGCCCGGAACTTAAATGTAAACGTTTCTGAACTAAGACCGTCTGAGACGAAATTGGCACTGACCGGCAATGGTGGCGCCGGCAAGGAACAGGTGGCAAATGCGGTGAGGAAGATACTGGAGATAGACACCCCATCCGGGTCGAGTCATGTCTCAGATGCGCTTGCCCTGGCCTTGACGGGATTGTCGCGGAATGGTTTGTTCAATTGGTCCTGAAGGGGAAAAATTGATTCGCCTGATAAGTGATATTACACCCAACTGATGGCGAGTAACCGCCTGTTTTTTTGGCGAAAGGCCGTCTTTTACATCACGTGATTCGGTACCTAAAAGGAAGACTGTTAAAGAAGGAAGATGACAGGATAGTTTTATTTACAAATGGCGTTGGATACGAGGTCAGGCTGCCTGTAGTGGTAAGGTCAACATATAACGAAAAAGAGATTGACGAGGAAGTGGAGCTTTACATCTCTTACCAACAGGCGGAGAAACAGCCGAGACCTGTCCTGGTGGGTTTTAATAGTGAGCCCGAGAGAGAATTTTTTGAGAAGCTTCTTACTGTGCACCGCATAGGCACCTCAACGGCGGTGGATGCCCTCACAATACCCATAGGCAGGATTGCCAGGGCCATTGAGGACAAGGACGTAATTACCCTGAAGAAACTCAGTGGTATTGGGGCCCGTGCCGCAGAGAAGATTGTTGCCGAGCTGAATGGTAAGATGGCGAAATATGCCTTGATGAGCGAAGGTGCGCCGTCTCCCGCAGGCGAACCTGAAGACTTGAAGAAGCAGGTAGTGGAGGTACTGGTTGGACAGCTTGGATACAAATCTGGCGAGGCAAATCAGATGGTCGATACAGTGTTGCAAAGATGTCCGCAAATCAGTTCTCCTGAGGAGTTGTTTGAAGAGGTTTATAGAAGTCAGAAGACATGAAGGCCTGATACGGGTGAGGGGAAGTTACGTATTGTTAACGTAGGAGACCCATAATGGTGCCACCGGAAACCGATGAAGCCTTACACCCGGCTTCTGCCTCCGGCGGGGATAAGGTATGTAGCCTGAGGCCCAGGAGGTTATCGGAATATATCGGTCAGTCACAAGTAGTAGAATCCTTCGGCATTGCCATAGAGGCTGCAAGGAGGAGGTCGGATGCAGTGGACCATGTCCTTCTCTTCGGACCGCCCGGGTTGGGTAAAACGACGCTTGCCAACATAATTGCCGCGGAGATGGAGGTCGATATAGTTACCACATCCGGTCCTGCCATTGAGAAGGGCGGGGATCTGATAGGCATACTGACAAATCTGAAGAAGGGAGACGTCCTTTTTATAGATGAGATCCACCGCCTGCCGAAGTCGGTAGAGGAATATCTGTACTCAGCCATGGAGGAGTACCATATAAATATCGTCTTTGACAGTGGTATGCATGCGCGCAGCTATCGTTCGAGGCTGGAAGAATTTACCCTGGTGGGTGCGACTACCAGGGCTGGTCTTCTATCCTCACCGCTCAGGGAAAGGTTTGGGATACAAAGGGGGCTTGACTTTTACACCATAGAGGAGCTCTCGAAGGTTGTAGAGCGCTCTGCGTCTCTTCTTGGCGTGCCCATTGAGGAGGACGGTGTGCTGGAGATTGCGAAACGTTCCAGGGGTACACCCAGGATAGCCAACCGGATCCTCAGGAGGGTTCGGGACTATGCCGAGGTAAGGTCGGAGGGTGTGATAACAAGACCTGTTGCATGCGATGCCCTTCGTCTGGAGGGTATCGACGAGGAAGGGCTTTCGATACTGGACCGTAAGTTCTTAGAGACGATAATCTGTAATTATAAAGGGGGTCCGGTAGGGTTAGAGGCGATAGCTGCGGTTCTTCATGAGGAACCGGATACTCTTGCAGATATGGTGGAGCCCTATCTGCTTAAGGCAGGTTTCTTGATCAGGACGCCAAAGGGGAGAAAGGCTGCGGAACGCGCCTATTCCTCTCTGGGGCACCCGGTACCTGACGAGACCGATGGGCAGCTTTCTTTACTGTCAGGACATAAAGGCAATAGCAAATGAAGCTCCTGCTTCATATCTGCTGTTCCCCCTGCCTCTGTGCCCCATTAGAGGAGTTGAAGAAGGACGGCATAGAGATAGAGGGCTTTTTTTATAATCCGAACATACACCCACTGCTGGAGTTTCGTAGGAGGTTGAAGTCTGTGAAGGTCTACCAGGAATCTTCACCCATGCGCGTTCATTACTGTGAGGATTATGGGTTGAACGAGTTCCTCAATGCGGTTGAGCACTATGATGCGCCCCAGAGATGCGGTGATTGTTACCATATGAGACTCACTGCCACGGCCAGGCACGCCCGCGCAAACGGCTTCGACGCCTTCAGCACTGCTCTACTCTTCAGCGCCAGACAGAAGCATGAGCTCCTGAAAAAGGCGGGAGATGAGGTCTCACGTAGAGAAGGTCTACCATTTTATTATGTGGACTACCGCCACCTCTACCCCAAAAGCCACGAGATAGCCAAAAAGAGGTGTCTCTATCTGCAGTCTTATTGTGGGTGTATATTTAGTGAGTCCGAACGCTATAGCCCCACCACTAAATATCTTTATAAGGGAGAGTTGAACGTCTCGGCATAAGTCTGTTAGCGGGTGGCGTATGTTATTGTTACGTACAGCATAGACGGTGAGGAGGATTTAGTCTGATAGCTGACCACAAGTGTGACCACCCGAAATTTTTAGGTAAAAAGGCGTCACTCCTGATATTAATCCTCTGTCTCTCTTCCTGCGGGAGACCTGCCCATGAGTATAAGTACGAGGCCCGTTGGCCAACGGTACCAGAGGTACAGGTCGTGTTATTGAAGGACGCAGATGCTGCCAGTATAGCGGTGCATGCTCCCTACAGGTTGGTTGACCTGAACAGAGGCAATACACTGCTTTGGGGAGACAAGCTTGAAGAAACGAGGGTCTCCTTCCATGGTGGTGAGCTGATATTTGGAAAAGAAAGGTTTCGTGCCGCAGGTGTTAAGGTAATAAGCCGCAGGGACGGTTCGGTGGAGCTGGATGGGACCCGTTATCGTGGGGAGATATCCCTGGTCGCAAGGCCTGCGAACCGGTTAAGGGCCGTGGATCGCCTCAACGTAGAGGAATATGTTCAGGGTGTCCTGGGGAGTGAGATGCCCGATTACTGGGACAAGGAGGCCTTGATGGCCCAGGCCATCTGTATCAGAACCTATGTGCTTTATCGGAAGGTTAAGCGTAAAGAGCTTAACGCCTTACATCTGGCCTATCGTGGAATCACCGATGAGAATTGGAGACTCAACAAGATAGTGGGGGAAACGAGGGGCATAGTCATGTTCTATGATGACAAGATATTCCCCGCCTATTTCCATAGCACCTGTGGCGGGCATACGGAGGATGCCGCACACGTGTTTGGGGATAAGAGCATAGCGCCCCTCAGCGGTGTAGAGTGCGGGTTCTGTGACAGGTCTAAATACTACAAATGGAAGGCGGATATCAAAAAGGCCGATCTTGAAGATAAACTGAGAGAGAGATACCCTGGACTGGAGAGGACCTCCACGATAGTCGCTGAAAACCCGGGTCCTGGCGGGCACAACTCCACGGTCAGGATAAAACATGCCGGCGGAGACCTGAAGATGGGAGCGAACGAGTTTCGGCTCCTGGTGGGTCCCAACACCATCTTCTCGACCGCCTTCTCCGCAAAAGATGAAGGCAGTGTGATAAGATTTACGGGGAGTGGATGGGGCCACGGCGTTGGCATGTGCCAATACGGTGCCCAGAAGATGGCAGAGGAAGGTTATCAGTGGTCCCAGATACTGAGGCACTACTATCCCGCGGTAGAATTTGTGAAGGTTTATCGGTAGCCCACCTACACTCGCCTACCGACTCACGAGGCACAACTGGAGGGGTGGGCAGGTAGAGAGGGCACCCTTTTGCGGTTTCGGGTTCTTAAAAAAGACGATTGCTCGAAGGCAAGATATGGTGAGATAGAGACGCCCCACGGGATAGTAAAGACCCCGGTCTTTATGCCCGTTGGAACCCAGGCAACGGTAAAGACGTTGACACCTGCGCAGCTCAAGGACCTGGGTGTAGAGGCCATTATATGTAATGCGTATCACCTGAGCCTCAGGCCAGGGGAAGAGGTTGTGAGGGATCTGGGAGGTGTCCATCGCTTCATGGGCTGGGACAGGACTGTTGTTACGGACAGCGGTGGGTATCAGGTTTTTTCCCTGAGGAATACCATCAGGGTCTCGGAAGAGGGTGTAGAGTTTTCCTCTCCCTTTGCGGGAGAGCGTGTGTTCCTCAGTCCGGAGAAGGTAATAGAGATCCAGCTGGCGTTGGGCAGCGACATAATGATGCCGTTTGACCATTGTGTTCCTTATCCGTGTGAACGGGACGTTGCAAAGGAGGCCATGCTGAGGACTGACAGATGGACCAGGAGGTGCCATACCACCTTTTCTGATGGTAAGCAGGGTGGTCAGGCGCTGTTTGGTATAGTCCAGGGCAGTGTGTTTAAGGACCTGCGCCTGGAAAGCGTGAGGCGCTTGGGCGAAATGGACCTGGACGGCTACGCCGTGGGGGGGCTGAGCGTGGGAGAGGGAAGGTACCTTATGAAGGAAGTGCTGGATTACACGATAGAGAGGCTCCCGTGGGATAAACCGCGTTACCTGATGGGTGTGGGTCTGCCGGCGGATATTCTTGATGCCGTTGAAAAGGGTGTGGACATGTTTGACTGTGTGTTGCCGACCCGTAACGGCCGAAATGGCAGTGCCTTTACCACTGGAGGGAAGATAAAACTCTTTAACAGCGTCTACAGAGAGGACCAAAGGCCCCTGGACGACGGCTGCGGCTGCTACACGTGCAGGACCTTCTCCCGCGCCTATCTGCGTCATCTGTTCTTTGCAGGAGAGATACTGGCTATGACATTGGTGTCGTTGCATAACGTCCATTTCTTTCAAGAAATGATGTCCGACGCACGTCAGGCCGTTCTGAGCGGTACCTTTGGGAAGTTTAAAGAGGAATTTCTTGATGTTCAAGAAAAGGAGTATAGCAAATGATTTTTCTAGCTCAGGCACCCGCCCATCCCTCTATGTTCTGGGCAACAATGGTGCCATTTATGATAATGGTCGCTATCATCTATATGTTTATCATCAGGCCCCAGAGGACAAAAGAGGCGGATAGACAGGAGATGCTCGCCGGTGTAAGGAAGGGCGACAGGGTGATAACGAGCGGGGGTCTACACGGTGTTGTCGTTAACGTTAAAGAGACAGAACTTGTAATTCTGATAGACAGTAACAAGGACGTGAAGGTGAAGGTGGAAAGAGACGCCATTACTTCGGTGAGGCATAAGGGGGAGAAAGCAGAAGAGGACTAAGCCTGCCGCAAGTCGCCGTTGCGGTGAAAATGAGAGATCAAATGAGGAAGACTAAGGAATAAGAGAAATGCCTAAGGAAATCTACCGCTGGAAGATACCGCTTATAGCTGTATTGATTGCTCTTGCCCTATTTGCCCTTTACCCACCCACGAACAGGGTGATGAGGGTTGAGAAGATAAAGGAAATCGACGGAAAGGTCGTAGAACGTGAAACGGTGGAAGAGTCGTGGGCGGCCTTCTTGATGGGAGACCCTATCCGTAAAGAAGTTATCATCAAGGAGGAAATTGATGCGGAGGGCAGGAAGGTAACCGAAAAAGTGGTAGAGGAGATGGCCAGGGGCAGGGTGAAGCTTGGCCTTGACCTCAGGGGTGGGTCTGAGCTCATCTACAAGGTGAGGGTGTCTCCCGGCGAGGATAGGCCGGGGATTACCCAGGAGGTTATAGATGTATTAGAGAAGAGGATAGACCCCAGGGGCATAATGGAGTACAGGATGCAAGAGCAGGGGTTCCACCGTATCCTTATCCAGGTTCCGGGTGCTACCCGCTATGAGATAGAACAGCTCAAGGACAGGATAGTACGCCTGGGGAAACTCGAATTCCGGCTTGGCGCATCGAGGGACTCATCGGAGTGTAAAGACGCTGCACAGGGTAAACCTGTCCCTGGTTACTATATGCACTGGATCAAGAAGAAGAGAGGGGAGAAAGGTGAGCTTAACGAAGATTGGTACCTGGTACGGAACAAAATAGAGCTTAGCGGAGAGAGCCTGGCCAGGGTTTATCCCGACCGCAAGAACGTCCAGCCCGTAGTGGGCTTTGAGTTTAACACCGAGGGCAAGGCAAAATTCGGCCAGCTCACTGAGAGAAACATTGGGAAGCCGCTGGCCATTATCCTTGACGGCATACTTTACTCCGCACCGGTTATCCGTGAGCGGATACCGGGCAGGGGCATTATCGAGGGTAATTTCACACAGGATGAGGTCAATAACCTCTTGGCCGTTATGCGGGCAGGAAGCCTTCCGGCCGACCTTGAGTTGCAAATGGAGATGAGTGTAGGCCCCAGCCTGGGCAGAGACTCTATAAAAAACGGCCTGACGGCAGGCCTGACGGGCGGCGTATTTGTAGTGCTCTTTATGGGTCTGTATTACCTTGGTGCAGGCCTGGTGGCCAATCTGGCATTAGGTCTAAATATCCTTCTTGTCATAGGCACCCTGGCACTTTT
>JAUXLO010000030.1 GCA_030623665.1 Planctomycetota bacterium | reverse complement strand
GGCGAGCGGCTCTCACAAATACACACAGAACTGGTAACCATCAACAGTCAGATGACAAGCTCCAAGGACAAGATATCCCTGGACACCCAGCGAATCAAGGAACTGGAGTTTCAGAGAACGAAGGTTATCCAGCACATAGAGGTCCTGGGAGAAAAGATGGAGGAGTTAAAAAACAGGCACCTTGCGGTAAGCAGCGAACTCACCGAGACCACGCAGGAAATAACCACCCTCCAGGAGACACTCGATCGACAAAGGGCAGAACTAGACCATACCAACCGGGAATCCGGGAACCTCCAAGAAGAGATAGAAAGTAAAAAGACTCAGGCAATTGATGCCATAAAGCACCAGTCACGCCTACAGAACGACCTCGACCTCATAAACCACGAGAGACAATCCCTGTTAAACAGAAGGTCCAGACTGGAGGGCCATCTCTCCGACATATCACGGGAAACAGAACATCTTCACCAGGAAAGAAAAACCCTCGAGGATGAAAAAGGGCTGATAGATACGGAAATAACAGACCTTGAAGGAAAGTTGGCAGAACTGGCCTCCAGGGAGGAATCCCTGAGGGGAAAGGTAAGCACCGTGGATGAGGACTTATTCAAAAAGAGAAGCCTCCTTACGGCAAAACAGTCACGCCTGGAAGTCCTGAAAGACTTGGAGATGAGAGCACTTGGAGTAGATATGGGGACCCAGACCGTGCTGGAAAAGTCTCAAAACAACAATGGCAGCGACGACAGCCTCCAGGGAATATGCGGCATTGTAGCCGACATGCTGAAGGTTGACCTTCCCAACGCCCTGGCAATCGAAGTCGCCCTGGGACTCAAGGTCCAGGCAGTCATCACACATACCACCCAAGATGTCATAAATGCCCTAACCTACCTGGAGAATAGCGAAAAGGGGAGGGCCACGTTTATGCCAATGGACTCCCCAAAATCTGAACAAAACAACCCCTTGATTACATCCGAAGAGGGCGTAGTAGCAAGGGCCGTCGACCTGATAAATCCAGACGAAACTTATGCGCCTATCATAAGGAAATTACTTTGTAATACTATCGTAGTCAAAGACCTCTCACACGCCCTTGAAGTCTCAAGGAAATATCCTGAGGTCCGTCTCGTTACCCTGAAAGGGGAGATTGTAGAAACCGACGGCTCCATAGCGGGGGGCGTCACTAAAGGGCAGCCCGGACTCATCTCCAGAAAGAGTGAACTGGAGGTCATCGAACGTGAGATTTCCAATCTATCAAGCGAAATCGAGTCCACAGAGCTTGCCAGGGGAGAATTACAGAAAAGGGGGAAAGAACTGGAGTACCTCGCCGAGGGGCTAAAGAAACGCCTCGGGGAACGCCAGGTGGCGCGGCTGTCTACCGAAAAGGACATCCACGACAAAGAACTCAAACTCAAGATCCTAGAGGAAGAAAAAGAGGTAAACAGCGCTGAAGTCACTGAAACAAACGACCTCCTTCAGCAATTATCCTCAAAAGAAAATGCCTTCAAAAGCGACCTGGAAGAGGCACTCTCCAACAGTAAACGTATAGAAGACGACATAAATGCCGCCACTGAGCGCCTGATGGAGAAACAATCCCTCAGGAACGCCCTGGAGGCCAAGCTAACGGAACACAAGGTAACCCTGGCGAGCAAACAAGAAAAGAAATACGGGCTGTCAGAGACCCGCAAACGCCTGGAAGAAGGCACTCAAGAGGCGCAAAAGGAGCTCAACCTCCATATTCAAGAAAAAGAGGACTGTGAAGAGAAAAAGATCGAGACACAAAGAGACATAGACACACTAGAGACGCTGGCACGAGAACTGGAAGAGAAAAAGGCAGTTCTTCAGTCTGATCAGACCGCCAAGGAAGAAGAGGCGAAGAACGTACAGGATGAACTAACTCCCCTTGCGGAAAAGATGCAGGAGAAGGATCGAGAACACAGTGCACTCCAAGAAGAGCTTCAGGAGTTGAGGCTAAAGGAAAAGGAGTTTGAGATAAAGCAGGCAGACCTGGAGGAACGTATAAGGGAAGAATATCAGGTACAAATCTCTGAAATCGAGGCCGAGGAGATAGACTGGACCACCGCCACTCAGGAGATGGAAGAGCTCAGGGGCAAGATAGGAAGAATAGGTAACGTCAATCTGGAGGCCCTGGAGGAACAAGAGCAGCTGGAGATAAGGGAGCGGTTCTTACTCAACCAACAGGAAGACCTCCAAAAGGCAAAAAACTCACTGTCGGATATAATAAGGAAAATTAATCAGACCTGCAGAGAACGCTTTGAAAAGAGTTTTGAAGAGATACGCGACAACTTCAACACTATGTACCGAAAACTCTTCGGTGGAGGAAAGGCGCACATATACCTGGAAGAAGGCATGGACATCCTGGACGCCGGCATCGAGATAGTGGCCCAGCCGCCGGGTAAGGATCTGCGCTCCATAAGCCTCCTATCCGGTGGTGAAAAGGCCTTAACCGCCGTGGCGCTCCTGTTCGCCATATTCCAGACCAAACCCAGCCCCTTCTGCATACTGGATGAGGTCGATGCCGCCCTGGACGAAAGCAATATCAGCCGTTTCGCACACGTAGTGCAGGAGTTTACCAAGAACTCGCAGTTCATCATCATAACCCACAACAAGCGCACAATGACCATCGGAGACATGCTGTACGGAGTAACCATGCAGGAATCTGGAATCTCTAAAAAGGTAGCCGTCAAACTCGAAGAGATAGAAAAGCAGAAAACCTTAGTAGAGCAAGCGGCCAAGAAGGAAAAAAGCGCAAAAAAGAAAGACATGGTTGGAACGGAAAGGTCGGCACCATAATATTCACACCACTGCCTTCCGCCCGCACATCCACCAGGACTACCCATCTAGGCTAGAACCAGCTATAAGATACAATATAACCCCGGAACCATCCTAACTCCTTCCAAACACAGACGATAGATTTTACACCCATAACGTCTCGGGCCTACCCTCATAAAATGGCTTTTCCCGATGTCTTATCGTAAGAGAAAAGGGGTTGATTTCCCAACACCTTAAAGTTAAAATATAAGTTTTTCACTACTCGTGTTTTAGCCGGTAGTCTTTTCTTGTTATTCAGAAGAACCTTGCAAAAAACCGAAAGCCCCCGTATGTGTGGCTTATTGTATAAAGAAGAGAGACTACGTTAGGCGCAGGACCACTGTATAAGGACTGATAGATGCAGCCAAAGGACAAAAAAACTAAAGCGAAAGCCAAGAAGACTAAGCCTGATAAAAAAGAAATGAAGACCCCGGAAAAGGGTTCAAACGGCGGTACCATTGCCGAAGAAATGCTGAAGAGGATGAAGGAAGGCGGCGTAGAGTCCATATACGACCGCTATGAGGCCCAGCAACCCCAGTGTGGCTTCGGGTTAGTGGGTCTCTGTTGCAGGCATTGCAACATGGGCCCATGCAACGTAGACCCCTTTGGTAAAGGCCCGCAAAAGGGTGTCTGCGGTGCCGACGCCAATACTATTACCGCCAGGCACTTTACCCGATCGGTTGCTGCTGGTGCAGCTGCACACTCCGACCATGGCAGGTCTATTGCCCAGCTGCTCGTCGCAACGGCCAGGGGAGAGGCCCCGGGTTACAAGATAAAGGACGAAGAGAAGTTGATGATGGTGGCCGAGTGGTTTGACGTAAAGACCGATGGACGGAAGGTCGAGGAGATTGCTGAAGAGGTCGGCGAGATGGCCCTGGCGGAATTCGGCAAGTCCTACGGTTTTCAGCGCTTCACCAAACGTGCTCCCGAGACGCGGCAGAAGTTGTGGGAGAAGTTGAACATCACCCCCCGCGCCATTGACCGCGAGGTTACAGAGAGCATGCACCGCACGGGTATGGGCTCTGATCAGGACTACAAAAACCTGATACGCCAGGCCAGCCGGACCGCACTGGCGGACGGCTGGGGCGGCTCCATGGTTGCCACTGAGCTCCAGGACATCCTTTTTGGTACACCAAAGCCCATCAGAGGTAAAGCGAACCTTGGCGTACTCAAGGAAGACGAGGTAAACATCCTGGTGCACGGTCACGAGCCGCAAATCTCGGAGATGGTGGCCCTGGCCACTCAGGACCCCAAACTTATTGAGGCCGCTAAGGCCGTTGGTGCCAAGGGCATAAACCTTGCAGGGATATGTTGCACCGCCAACGAACTTCTCATGCGCCACGGCATACCGATGGCCGGCCACATGAAGATGCAGGAGATGGCCATTGCCACAGGTAGCATCGAGGCAGTGATTGTTGACATACAGTGCATCATGCAGGCCGACGTTGAGACGTCCAAGTGCTACCACACAAAGCTGATTACCACGTGCTCTAAGGCACGCATTGTAGGGGCTGAACACGTTGATATAACTGACGAGAACGCCCTGGAGCAGGCAAAAAAGATAGTAAAGACCGCTATCGACAACTACCCCAACCGCGACCGCTCAAGGGTCTATATCCCCAAGGATGCGGTCAAGGAGATGGTGGTCGGCTTCAGTCATGAGACCATAAAATACATGCTTGGAGGCAGATTCAGAGCCAGCTACAGACCGCTCAACGACAATATCATGAACGGAAAGATTCGCGGCGTAGCGGGCGTGGTAGGTTGTACCAGCCCGAAGGTCCTGCCGGGACACCAACCCTACATAGAGCTTGTAAAGGAACTGATAGCAAACAATATACTCGTGGTTGAGACAGGGTGTGCAGCTACAGAGTGCGGCAAAGAGGGCCTCATGATCCCCGAACTACAAGAGGCCTGTGGCGAAGGACTCAGGGAGGTGTGCGAGACCGTCGGCATACCGCCTATACTCCACGCAGGGGCCTGTGTAGACAACAGCCGCATCCTCATAGCCTGCTCAGAGATGGTGGAGGAAGGCGGGCTCGGCAACGACATAAGTGAACTGCCCCTGGCTGGCGTGTGTTATGAGTGGATGCATGAGAAGGCACTCTGCATAGGGCAATACTTTGTCGCCTCCGGCGTCTTTACCGTATTCGGGATAAACTCTCCGGTCCAGGGCGCACCGGACGTCCAAAAGTGGCTCACTGAGGGAATTGAAGAGGAACTCGGAGGCATGTGGGCCTTTGAGCCGGACATAAAAAAGGTAGCAAGACTGGTAATCGACCATATTGAGAAGAAGAGAGATGCACTCGGAATTAACGTGCTAGCCGAGCGAAAGCTCTTCGATATGGAAGATAGACGCAAACTTGATATAAAGGTATGAGGAAGATAGGGTTATGTCTAAAATAATTTGCACGGCTGCTATCCGTGGTGCCCATAAGATAGTTAAACGTGCCGAGGATAAACTGAACGAAACCATCACCAAGAAGGGCAAAGACCATCAGGTCGAGTTCCCCAATACGGCATATTTCTTTCCCATAATCTACTCCATGACAGGAATGGAGGTTAAGACCCTCGCTGAATTCCAGCCTGTCTTGGAACGCGCAAAGGGACTGCTGCCACCCATCCCCAGTGACAAACACTGGCTGCCGTACCTGGGACATGCCCTCGACGCTGGAATGGCCACCCTTTTTGCAGAGGAGATTATTGAGGCATGCAAGTATCTGATAGGCCCTGACCCCGTTGACGGTATATGGCTGGGTGCCGCCGATGACGTAATACTCCGGGAGAGGGGCATTGAGTTCGTGGACGGCACTGCCCCCGGGTTTGCCGCTATTGTAGGTGCTGCACCCGATGCAGACACGGCAGTAAAGATAGCACGGGAACTCCAACAAAAGAACCTCTACGTCTTCATGTCCGCCGAGACTAACGGCGTAAGCTTCGCCGAGCAGTTGGACAGTAAGGGTGTTCAACTCGGGTGGGAGACACGCTTGGTGCCGTTCGGTAAGGATATCAGTGCCACTATATACGCCCTCGGCTTTGCCAACCGCGCTGCCATGTCCTTCGGCGCCGTCAAGCCGGGCGACTTCAGGCATAACCTCTTGTACAATAAAGCCCGCATCTTTGCCTTTGTCATGGCACTCGGTAAGGTGGACGACGAAAAATACGCAAACGCAGCCGGGGCGATAAACTACGGCTTCCCCACTATCGCCGACACGGATATCCCGGAGATATTACCCACCGGCGTCTGTACATACGAACACGTAGTATCCCGGATACCCCACGACAAGATCGTCGAAAAGGCCATCGAGGTAAGGGGTCTCAAGGTCTCTATCCATAAGATAGATATCCCCGTTCCTTACGGCCCCGCCTTCGAGGGGGAGAGGATCAGAAAGGACGACATGTACGTCGAGCTTGGCGGCCCAAAGGCTCACGGATTTGAGTTCGTGACAATGAAGGACATCAGTGAGATCGAGGACGGCAAGATAGAGCTACTGGGACCCGATCTGAAAGAGTTTGAAGAGGGGTCGTCCATAAATATCGGCATATACGTAGCGGTGGCGGGCCGCAAGATGCAGAAGGACTTTGAGCCCATACTGGAGCGCCAGATCCACCGCTTCCTGGGCGAGGCCCAGGGCATCTTCCACATGGGCCAGCGTAACCAGATACGCCACCGCATAAGCACAGAAGGCTACAAACTGGGCCTCAGGCTCGAACATATAGGCACCATCCTCCATGCAAAATTCCACGAGGAATATGGAGCCATCGTGGACAAGGTGCAGATAACAATCTACACCAAGGAGCCGGAGGTAGAAAAGTTACTGGGCGGGGTACACCAGGCATTTGTGGAAAGAGATGAACGCATAATGGGCATGAAGGACAATACCGTTAACCTCTTCTACAGCTGCACCCTGTGCCAGAGCTTCGCGCCCACCCACGTATGCGTCATCTCCCCTGAGCGCTCCGGCCTGTGCGGCTCTGTAAGCTGGCTCGACGCCAAGGCCTCTTTCGAGATTACACCCACAGGGCCCAACCAGCCGATAGAGAAGGGTGACGTCATTGATGAGGGAACGGGCCAGTGGGACGGTGTTAATAAGTTCCTGACAGACGCCTCCAACCGGAAGTTCGAGAAGGTAAGCATGTACAGCATGCTGGTAGACCCCATGACCAGCTGTGGCTGTTTCGAGTGCATCTCGGTACTGCTGCCGATGTGCAACGGCATAATGACCGTACACAGGGACTTTACGGAAATGACACCCTGCGGAATGAAGTTTTCCACACTTGCCGGTTCAGTAGGTGGTGGGCAGCAGACCCCCGGATTTGTTGGCCACAGCAAGCTGTTTCTGGCAAGCAATAAGTTTATCTCCGCAGACGGCGGTCTGGCGAGGCTCGTCTGGATGCCCAAGGAGCTTAAAGAAGAGATGGGACATCTCATCGAAACGACGGCCAAGGAACTAGGGCTTGAGGACTTCCTCAGCAAGATCGCAGACGAAACCATCGCCACAACGGAAGAAGAGGTCTTGAACCACTTACAGAAGGTCAACCACCCCGCACTCGAACTAAACGCACTGATATAGATTGATGAATAAAACAAAACCCGACCCGCAAGAAAAAGAGCGTGACGAAGAAGGATTTATAGCCCGTTTACTTAAGACCCGTACAATCGTCATCGGGGACGAAATAGACAAGAAAATGGCCCAACGGGTTATTTCCCAGCTTCTGCTGCTGGAACAGGAAGACCCGAAGAAACCCGTAAAGCTCTTCATAAATTCCCCCGGCGGTGACGCCGACGCCGGGTTTGCAATATTCGACCTGACAAGATTCATAAAACCCGACGTAAAGACCATTTGCACGGGTATCACTGCAAGTGCAGCCGTGATAATCCTCCTTGGGGCGGCAAAGAAGAACAGATACAGCCTCCCCAACGCCCGCATACTTATACACCAGCCAAGTACCGGCGTTATGGGTTCCGCGGCAGACATAGAGATTGAGGCCAGCGAGATACTGAAATTTCGCGATAAGATAAACCGCCTCATCGCCAAAGAAACCGGTCAGAGCATCGAGAAGGTAGAAAACGACACCCGAAGGAACTTCTGGATGAGTGGGGAAGAGGCCCTAAAATACGGCCTAATCAGCAAGATAGTCACCAACAGAGAGCAACTGGGATAAAATGGCACTAACGGGACTAGATATATATAAGCTGCTTCCTAAGACGAATTGCAAGAAGTGCGGCAGGCCTACCTGTCTCGCCTTCGCCATGCAGCTGGTACAGAAAAAGGCCTCATTGGACGAGTGTCCGGACGTGAGCGAAGAGGCAAAACAGGCGCTGGGTGAGGCATCTGCACCTCCTATAAAACTTGTCACAATCGGCTCAGGAAACTCTCCGCTCCAGATAGGCGAAGAGAACGTGCTCTTCAGGCACGACGAAAAGTTCTATCATCCGGGCGGTGTGGCCGTCTCCGTAAGCGACAATCTGGGTGAAGAAGAATTTGCCGCAAGTATAGAAAAGGCAAATGCCCTGACATTTCACCGTGTAGGGACGGAGATATCCATAGACCTGGTAGCCCTTAAGAATGAAAGCGCCGACAAGGACAAGTTTGCAAAGGCCGCCCAGGGCTTAGCGTCTGGAACCCGGTTGGGCATAGTGCTTGTAAGCGAATCACCAGAGGCGATGGGTGCGGCCCTTGAGCATACAGCCGAAAAGAAGCCATTAGTGTATGGCGCAAACAGCAGCAATTATGAACCAATGGCGAAGCTGGCCAAGGAAAAAGGCTGCCCCCTTGGGGCCTATGCCTCAAGCCTTGAGGAGCTAGCGGAGCTTACCGAAAAGATCAAGGCCCTGGGGGTCAGTGAGATTGTGATAGACTATAAGGGCAACGGCGCAAAAGACACGCTCCAGGCGCTGACCAAGATAAGGAGGCTCGCCCTTAAGAAGAACTTCCGCGCACTGGGCTTTCCAACCATTACCTTCATGAGCAATAGCGACCCGTACCAGGAGATAGCCGATGCCTCTACTTATATGGCAAAATACGCAGGCATCATAGTGCTGTCAAGCTGCGAGCCCTGGCAGGTAATGCCCCTCCTTACCGTCAGACAAAATATATATACCGACCCGCAGAAACCCGTACAGGTCCAATCGAAATTATACGAAGTAGGACAGGTAGACGAAAACTCGCCCGTCCTGTTTACTACCAATTTTTCTCTCACGTATTACACCGTTGAAGGTGAGGTTGAATCCAGCCGCATCCCCTCCTACATCCTTGCGGTAGACACAGAAGGAACCTCCGTTCTCACTGCTTACTCGGGGGATAAGCTCAACGAAAAGGTGGTGGGAAAAGCGATGACCACGTCAGGGACGCAAGAAAAGGTAAAACACAAGAAGCTTATTATCCCCGGACTTGTCGCAGTTATGTCGGCCAAGCTTAAGGAGGAGACTGGCTGGGACATACTGGTTGGCCCCAAAGAGGCATCCGGACTCCCTTCCTATCTCAAGACCACTTGGGGACATGCAAAATAACCGGCCGAGGACGAAAAGGCCGTGCCCAAAATAGATTTCCGTCAAGAATATAGACAAACTCGCCGCTAGCCGAAAGCGACACCTCAAGTGAACCTTAGCCCTGCACATTACTATGCCCGATAAAAACCACATCCTTAAGGTACGCTTCCTGCCTCAAGACAAGGTAGTACAGATCGAACCGGGTACCACGGTGTTGGAGGCGGCACACAAGGCCGACGTCTATATCTCCAGCGTCTGCGGTGGCGTTGCCACCTGTGGAAAATGCAAGGTGGTAATAGAAGAGGGCCGCACTGATAGTCCACCCACCCCATTGCTCACAGAGGAAGAAACCAGAAACAAATACGTCCTTGCCTGTCAGACGAAAGTGGAGAACGATCTGCTTGTCTCAATTCCCCCCGAAACCCGGATAGAAAGCGGGCAAATTCTCATAGCCCGGGAAGATGAAAGGGCGGCAGCCCCCGGTATGATAGCAGCAATCCTGCCCAAGCTCGAATACAGGCACGACCCCCTGGTAAAAAAACTCTACCTGGAACTAGAGCCCCCTACCATGGACAACAACCTTGCAGATTACGAACGCCTGCTCAGGGCCGTAATGCTCAAAGAGGACATCGGTATGGAATCCCTGGAGGCAGACATTGACCTCATAAGGCAGATGCCCGCCACCCTAAGGGACTACCACTGGAAACTAACGGCCACAGTGGCTGAGAAGGGCACCATGAGGGAGATTATCACCCTGGAGCCGGGGGACACCACCAGGAACCACTTCGGCGCTGCGGTTGACGTGGGTACCACCACCGTCGTGGTACAGCTGATAGACCTGTCCGCCCATCGGACCATAGACGCCGAGGCCACGTACAACTCCCAGATGAAGTGGGGAGAGGACTACATACAGCGCATCATCTACGCCACAGAGAGAGGCTCTCCGGATGAGATGCAAAAGACCATCGTAAACGATATAAATGAACTTATCTCTACCCTCACACTAAGAAATGGCCTCCGCCCCGAAGATATTTCTGCAATATGCTGCTCAGGCAATACCACTATGATGCACTTCCTGCTCAGGCTGGACCCGGCCCTTATCCGCAAGGAACCTTACATACCTACCGCAAACTCCATCCCCCACCTGAGGGCCAGGCAGCTGGGGATAAACATAAATCAAAAGGGCACTCTTTACTGTCTCCCCAGTGTGGCCGCCTACGTAGGTGGAGACATAACCGGAGGTGCCGCTGCTATCGGGTTAGACAAACAAGAGGCACTCTCTCTGTTTATTGACCTAGGCACAAATGGTGAGGTGGCCCTGGGTAATAAAGACTGGCTGGTATGTTGCTCTTCCTCCGCGGGGCCGGCATTTGAGGGAAGCGGGGTAAAACACGGTATGAGGGCAGCCAGCGGGGCCATTGAAAGACTCCAGATCTCGGAGGACTTCAGCGTCAGGTACAAGGTCATTGGAGACCGCAAACCCAGAGGGATATGCGGCTCGGGCCTCCTGGACACCATTGCCACACTACTCCGCTCCGGCGCAGTAAACAAATCCGGAAAGCTCGTAAAGGGGTCCACACCGCGGGTCAGAGAGACGGAAGAGGGCTGTGAATTTCTACTGGCGGAAGGGGAAAAGACCGCCACCGGTGCAGACATCGTGATAACCCAGGCAGACATAGAGAATCTCATCCGTTCAAAGGCCGCCGTTTACGCAGCAGTGTCCACACTTATCGATTCAATGGACCTGAACATCACCGATATTGACAGGGTCTATCTTGCCGGTGGGTTCGGCAACTATCTGGACATCGACAATACCATCACCATAGGAATGCTGCCGGAAATGCCCCCACATAAGATCTGCTTCATAGGAAACAGCTCACTCGCAGGGGCCAGGCTTTCACTCCTCTCAAGAGAGGCCTTCGGCAGGGTGAGAGAGATAGCCTCAAAGATGACCTACTTCGACCTTATGGGAAACCCGGCATTTATGGACAAGTTTAT
>JAUXLO010000104.1 GCA_030623665.1 Planctomycetota bacterium | reverse complement strand
GGAAGACCTTGGAGAGGACGACATGGCACTGGTAATAGTGGGGAGGTCGTATAACTCCTGTGACCGTGGCGTAAACCTGAACATCCCCGACAAGCTCAAGGAGCTTGGCGTCCTCGCTATACCGATGGATATGTTGCCGCTGGACGTGGTAGAGATTGCCGAGGAGTATGCGCACATGTACTGGAGGTCGGGGCAGAAGATTATAGCTGCGGCAAGGCTGATTGGCAGGGACAAGAGGCTTTTCCCGCTGTACATAACCAACTTCGGGTGTGGCCCGGACGCCTTTATATTGAAGCATTTTGAGAAGGAACTGTCCCACAAGCCGCAGCTCACGATAGAGATAGATGAGCATAGCGCCGATGCCGGTGTCATAACACGCTGTGAGGCATACCTTGACAGCTTGAAGAACGTCAGGAAGGCTGCAGCGTACGTGCATAAACCGCCGGTTACGTTAAGTCTGACGGATAATGCCAAGACCAAGCGTAAGGTGTTCATTCCGTATATGGACGACCATATATATCCTATGGCCGCCGCCATGTATGCCTGTGGCGTTGATGCGGAGGCGCTGCCGATGCCCGACAAGGAAAGCCTGGACATAGGCCGAAAACTTACGTCCGGCAAGGAGTGCTATCCCGCCATCCTGACCACGGGCGACATCGTTAAGAAGGCCAACAGTAAGGACTTTGACCGCAATCGTAGCGCCTTCTTCATGGCCACGGCCTACGGACCATGCCGTTTTGGGCAATATAACAGATTCCACCGCATGGTGCTTGACGACATTGGGTTCAAAGACGTTCCCGTAATCACCCTCGACCAGGACAAAGATTACCAGGCGAATATGGCGTCTCTGGGAACTGACTTTAAGAAGCTGGCATGGCGGGGCATTCTGCTGGTCGACTATCTGCAGAGGATGTTGAGGGAGACACGCCCCTATGAGATCGACAAGGGGCAGTCTAACGCCGTGTACAAACACTTCGTGCAAATGGGTGCCGATTGGACCAAGGAACGCAAAGACCTCCTCAGGGTGGCACAGAAGGGCAGAGATGCCTTCTTAAATATACCAATAGACCGAAGCGTCCAGAAGCCGCTGATAGGTATTATAGGGGAAGTATACGTGCGGAGTTGCGCCTATTCTAACAGCTTCGTGGTTGACCGCATTGAGGAGCTGGGAGGCGAGGTCATCCTGCCCCCGTTTGAGGAGTGGATAAACTATATAGGATACTGCAGGCGGGAGGACTGTGTCAGAGAGCGAAGGTGGGGCGCTTATTTTAAGGAGTTGTTAACAGACTTTATACAGCGGTGGCAGGCATTCAGGAGGGCCAGGCCCTTCCGCGGACATATAAGGCACTTCTACAGGGAGTCACCATCCCGGGACGTCATACAGAAGGGGAAGAAGTACCTGCATCCATCCTTTAGGGGAGAAGCCATCCTCAGCATGGGCAGGGCAGTAGAGTATGCGGAGCATGGGATAGACGGTATAATAAATATGGTGCCATTCCACTGCATGCCCGGAACGGTCGTCAATGCGCTGCTTGAGAGCCTCCAGAAGGACCACGGCGGCATCCCAATCATAAAGATGGCCTTCGACGGTCAGGAAGAGACCAACGAGCAGACCCGCCTGGAGGCGTTTATGTATCAGGCCCAGCAAAGGATGGAGTCAAGGATGGGCGCCAACGGAGGTCATTAGAGACGTGCGTGGACGGTGCTGGAAATTTGGTGATAATGTAAGCACCGACCATATTATTGCAGGAAAATTCCTCAGTACCTCAGAGCCTGGCGCACTGGCGGTCCACTGTATGGAAGACGCCCGTCCTGAGTTCCCCAGGGAGGTAACCCCAGGAGACATAGTCGTGGCCGGAGACAACTTCGGCTGCGGCTCCTCACGTGAGCATGCAACCATCGCATTAAAGGCCTGCAGAATAGGTGCAGTTATTGCATCCAGCTTTGCCCGAATCTTCTTCAGAAATGCCATAAACATCGGACTCCCAATCATAGAAAGCGCCGAGGCCGCTAAAGCGGCGGAGGACGGAGACGATATAGAGGTAGATATGGACAAGAGCAGGATAATAAATCACACACAAGGCAAGACCCATAACTTCGAGCCGTTTCCACAGGAGATAAGGGACATAATTGCCTCAGGCGGTCTTATGAAGTATGTGAAGAAAAAGATGGAGATGGAGGGAAAAGACTAGACCCATCAGGGGAGACCTTTTTAGAGACCTTACAGAATTGTCATTTTGAGTAGGGGCGGGGTTACCACGCCCCTACAGGATTGCTTCGCTTCGCTCGCAATGACAGGTGACGGGTAGGTCAAGGCCACGTTCGCCGGAGGCGCATCCGTCTCTGGCGTGACGTCTTCACGCACCGGAGGTCGAGCAAACTCAACCCCTAAAAACCGTGCTGTCTACGCCCCTTACGTCGGCTATATAAATATAGATACTCCTGTGCGTAGCCTGCGTATCGGCCGAAATACTCGCGGGCAAACCCGTGTATCGCCTTATTCGACGTTGGCCTGCCCCGAAAATATGTATCCTCCATTACCCTCTTTATCCACCTGTCTACAGGGAAGGCCTCTGTGAAGCCAAGGGAAAAGAGGAGGACACAGTCGGCCACCTTGTCCCCTACGCCGGGATTTTGCATAAGTAATTGTTTGGCATCGTGATATGGCAATTCCCTCAGCGAGTCCAGGTATGCGTCGGTTATCCTTTGGCTGGCCTCGCGAACGTACCTTGCCCTGAAACCGAGTCCCATCTCCCCGAGGGCCTTCGTCTCCAATCTAATATGGGGTCCCGGGAAGGTTCTCCCCTCGATACCGTCCAGGGTGGTCCTTTCTCCAAAGCGTCTTGCGATGCCTTCCACGCATGACCTTATTCGCGGGATGTTCGAGGCTGAGGAACATAAGTACGAGACCAGGCATTCCCAGGGGTCTTGCCTTATTATTCGAAGGCCGTGGTAGAGCCTGACGGCCTTCTTTATATGTCTGTCCCTGGTTATTGAGCCGAGGATCTCGTCTAGTGGCTCGTCGAGCGAAAAAAAGTCTTTTATGTACCCGCTGCCTACCCCACTGTACTCAAACAGGTCGCCCTTTTGCCGAACCTTAAAAAATCTGTCTCTGGAATTTATGTAGTACCAGTTGTCTGCGGGTCTTACTCTGAAGAACTGCCCGCACTCGAGGGTGTGTTGCAGGCTAAAATTGTCTGCTTTGATATGCTGGATTCTATTTTTTTGCATGTGGTTTTTTCAGATGTTACCTAAGCCAATGATATCAAACAGGATGCAACGCATGTCGCAGGGCATGACGAGGGGCATCGTAAGTACCTGCAACGCCACGACTTGCGAGGACGAAAAATACAAACCGTTACAATGGTAAATAATGGCATTGGTGAAAAGAAAATTTAAAATAATCTTAAGGCTATGGAAACATCTCAATCATATTGGCGGTATGAATCTTACACAGTTTTGGTTTCTCGTAAAGTCAATTTCTGATGCAACAGAAAAGATTTTCGTTTTGACACATTGGGATTTTCTGATATGCTCCCTCTCGACTTCTCAAGGAATGCCTAGCGTTGAGGAGTCCTAATATTAATTCGTAACTCTGATGAATTCGTACCACGGAGGGGGGGCGAGCGTAGGGGTTCGTTCAGAAGGTAAAAAAATATGTATGGCACAGGTAATTGTCCGCTTCGCAAATTTCTGCTGTTAATCCTCGCGTTTTGAAAGAGTTGCAGTTAGTGGTTTCCTTGCCACTGGGGAGTCCGCGTGCCGGAGAGTTGTGAGACAATCTGGGTAGACGTGCTTAAAGGCATCGAACAGCGCGTAAGCCCGGCAACCTACAATTTATGGTTTAGGAACACAAAGCTCCTCTCACTCAATGGTGATTGCTGTATCGTCAGTGTCCCCAATTCCTACACGGCCGTCTGGATCCAAAGACATTTCTTGTCTGTAATTGGCGACATCTTGAATGCCTCGTTGGGCAGGGAGGTTAATATAGAGTTTTCTGTAAAGGAACAGGGGCTTTCTAGTCTAAAGGAAGAGGTTGCCAGAAAAGGGGTTAGAAAGGGGAATGGGGGACAGAAGAGGCATTCCGCACCACCTGGAAGCAATCATGGTGACAGGGTTTTGCGGCTTGAGGATTTTGTTGTCGGATCGTCAAATCGACTCGCCTATATGTCGGCCCTGGAGATGCTGCGAACACCCGCACCGCCATTCAGCACCTTATTCATTTATGGTTCTGTAGGTCTGGGTAAGACGCATATTCTTCAAGGCATACGTAACCGTGTTAATGAGAAGGGAGGCCAAGGCAAGGCCATCTACATGCCTGCCGAGCACTGGACAAACGAATTCATTTCTGCCCTCAGGAAAGGACGTGTGGAAGGTTTCAGGCGTAAGTACAGAAGGGCGGACGTCTTGCTGATAGACGATGTACACTTTCTGTCAAACAAGAGTGGCATTCAGGAAGAATTCCTTCACACGTTCAATACGCTCTATCACTCAGCAAAAAGTATTATCTTTGCAAGCGATGCCCATCCCAAGCTGATAAAAAAGATCAAAGAGAGCCTTGCCAGCCGCATGATGTCGGGCATGGTCGCCGAGATACACCCCCCCGACCTTGAGACGTCACAGGCCATACTAAAGGCCAAGGCCAAGGAGACGGGGAGGCAGATACCGGGGGAAGTGCTGGGGTACATGGCGGAAAGGCTGAAGGCCAGGAGCGTGAGGGAGTTCGAAAGCGCCCTTACGGCTGTTGTTGCGGTCGCAACGGCCTACAGGAAAAAGATAAACGTCCCATTGGCAAAAGAGGTCCTTTCCGGTGTCTCCAATAAAAGGCCGAAGAAGGTGGGAATGGAGGATATAGAAAGATGCGTAAGTGACCATTTTCAGCTCAGCCCCGATGAACTGCGCTCCTCGAACAAAAGGAGGTCTCAGATCCTGCCTATTCATATGTGTTGCTACTTAGCCAGGACACTAACCTCCGCCTCTTATCAATAGATAGGGAGCTATTTCGGTAATAGGCGACACACAACCTGCATAGCCGCCATGAGGAAGATAAGAAAAAGGCTGGAGGCAGACAGCGAATTTCGCGACCTTGTGGACAGACTGTCGGAAAAAATAAGCCGATGCCCCTCGTAGAATCTCTTCTGTGTAACCGATAACTAGGTACTTAGGTACAAAGTATACAGGCCCACATCCCTACAAATGCTGTCTTTCGGGCTGCTGCGTTTCATTATTATTATTCATATGCGTGCGGTTTCCACATGAGGGGTCGTGCCAGAGGCTGAAGAGCGCACCAGCAAGTTTGGAGGGCAGGCCCGCCTATCAGTTTGGCGGACATCCGCCTGTGGCATGACCTGTCCCTATGATACATGAAGGCCACTTTTGGCGGACGACGACGTTCTTGCCTACAATCGCAGCATAGGAATCCGCCGCAGGTGTGAGGCGGCGAGTATGCGATATGATCATTGATTTCTGCCATCGTCAGCAAAGTAGAACCTCGTTGTCTACCTTTATACCCGGGAGGTTAAGATAGAGGGAGACCGTAGTCCTTGAACGCCACAAAACGACTCTTGCAATTAAGGGAGATAATAAAGAGGCGGGGGTTGGACGGCCTCATAGTGAGTAACATCAAAAACGTCCGATACCTCAGCGGCTTTAGTGGTTCAGAAGGGGCGATGCTCCTCACTGGTGAGCGGGAGATATTAGTTACAGACTCCAGGTATATCGAGCAGGCTCAGGAAGAGTGTGGCGGCATAGAGTTGGTTGAGAGGAAACGAGGCCTGATAAGGACCCTCTCTAATCTGGTAAAACGTTTAAGGCTGCGTGTCTTGGGCTTTGAGGCCGACACGTTGACGTATTCGCAACATGGTGAGCTGGCGGCCGCCTTGGGCAGGAAGAAGATGACGGCCACGAGGGGAATAGTAGAGCGCATGAGGGAGATAAAAGATGACGAGGAGTTAAAGAGGATTAGAAAGGCCTTGGAGATAGCCGAGACGGCCTTCAGGTCTTTTAAGAGGGATGTGCGGCCGGGTATGACCGAAAAGCAGTTGGCAGACGCTCTGGAATTAGCCATGAAGGAAGGGGGTGCAACCGGCCCATCCTTCAGGACAATAATTGCCGCAGGTAAACGCTCGTCTTTGCCCCATGCGCCTTTGACCGAAAAGGTGGTCGGCCGGGACGATATGGTACTTGTTGATTGGGGTGCGTCTTGTCAGGCCTACAATTCTGACTTGACAAGGGTGCTTTTCCTAAATAGAATCAGCACACGAGCAAGAAAGATATACAATATTGTCTTGGATGCTCAAAAGCAGGCCATGGACAGGATCAGGGGGGGCGTAAGTGTCAGGGAGGTAGACCTGGCAGCCAGGTCGTATATAGAGAAAAAGGGCTATGGTGCCAATTTCGGCCACGGTCTGGGGCACGGGATAGGGCTTGAGGTCCATGAAGGCCCAAGGCTAAACCGCACCAACAGAAGGCTGCTGAAGAAGGGTATGGTCATTACGGTAGAGCCGGGTATCTACGTC
>JAUXLO010000087.1 GCA_030623665.1 Planctomycetota bacterium | reverse complement strand
GGCTGAAGAGCTCCTTAAATATCTCTTTAAACGGCGCGTCCCCCGTTACCAAATTCCAGAGTGCCTCATTTATCCGTTGGTTAACCCACCGCTCCCGGCGTATCTTCACATAGCCCTTCTTCTTAGACAATTTATGCTCACGTGTAGCATAGAGTTCAAAGAGCTTAAACATAATCTTTGCGTAGAAGTTGTCCCTGGTAAATATGTGACGGGCAGGTTCGTAATAACCGCTCTTGAAGGCCTCTTTTGATACCCCTTGCATGAAGGCAGTATTGGCGGCCAGTTGTGCCACAACAAAGGCGGACTCTATACCGTTCTTGTAAGACCTTGACACACCTGCGTCACCAATTATGACCAGCCTGTCAGAGTAGGGTTGCGCCGGTGTGCTGATAGATATTCTTGGAAAGCATATACAGCTACAATCTTTTAATACATCCGGCCCCCTGGGCAGTACCTTAAGGGATGCCGGATGCTCCAGAAACTGTTTCACCTGTGAGGTACTTATGTCCCTTTTTCCTACAATGGCCACGGTAAGATAGTCGCCCCTTGGCGTAACAGATGCAAACTCTATCTCCTCCACTCCCAGGGCAAAGACGTGGATGATGCCGGTATCATACTTTCTGGCCGCAAACTCCTTATCAAGGTCGGCCTCTAATATGCAGGTGCGAATGGTGCGGGGTGGAACGTAACCGAAAGACATCTTCTCAAACATCTCCATGGTGGGTGTGTTGATTCCAAACGCGCCCACTACCAGGTCTGCACGCAGTTCTCTTGCGTCAGAGCCATAGATTACGGTGGCCTTGTCTTCAGGTCTTTGGGGTAGTACAACATCTTTTACCTCTTCGTGGATGACGTCTGCGCCTCGCTCCATTGCCGTTGTTAACATAAAGTTGTCAAAGCTTACGTCTTCTTCAAAATGCGAACCTGCCGGTCCGGCTCCCCGAAATACTGTCACTATCCGCGGCGTGTGACCAGGTACGGGATGACAGAGAGATATCCGGTCTTCTTGAGTAATAAAATGATAGCCCTCTATCCGTGTCTGTACGCACCTATCCGGTATGAAGATTTCCGCACAGTCAAGCTTCTGTAGAAGGTTTTCCGCAAGCACCCCCACACTCATATTACAACCCCTCTTTTCAGGCCCTGCGAAGTTCCTCCACTCAAATATGGTTACAGAGACGTCCAGCTTCCTCTGCTTGGCCAGGCGATTTGCAAAGTTTGCAAAGAAGCAGCCTACCGGACCTCCCCCTATGACCGCTATCTGCGAGCCATCCTTGAGATACATATTGCTGTCTTTTCCCATTTCTTTTCTTGCGAATTCTATTAAGTGATTGTTTCAGCGGTTTTTCTGCTCGGAGCCATCCTTATCATCCCCCTTTCGCCACCTGTCGAGCCTTTTCTTTATAGCAGATTCGCCACCAACTTGCTTCGGTTCATAGTAGCGCCTTTTTTGAGGGATATATTCCTGTTCCACCCACTGGCCTCTGTAGTTGTGAGGATATTTGTACCCCTTACCGTGGCCCAGTATTGACGCACCTGGATAGTTGGCGTCCCTGAGGTGTTTTGGTATGGCCATGGTCCTCTCCTTCTGCACGTCGTCCAGCGCCCTCTCTATGGCGAGGTAAGCGGCATTGCTCTTTGGGGCGCACGCCACGTATGTGACGGCCTGTGCAAGGGGTATCCTGCCCTCGGGCATGCCCACAAACTCTAAGGCACCCAGGGCGGCATTGGCAAGTACCAGGGCCATGGGGTCTGCGTTGCCAACGTCCTCAGAGGCAAGGATTACCACCCTCCGTGCTATAAAGCGGGCGTCTTCACCGGCCTCTATCATCTTGGCCATCCAGTAGAGGGCGGCATCCGGGTCTCCGCCGCGCATGCTCTTTATAAAGGCAGAGGCGGCGTCGTAGTGGGCGTCTCCGTCCTTGTCATAAACAATGGCTTTTTTGCGGATGGACTCCTCAGCCACCTCGAGGGTGTAGTGGATGGCGCCATCAGGGTTAGCTTCAGCAGACAGCACACCCACCTCGAGGGCGTTCAGGGCCCTGCGGGCATCTCCCTCTGACATCTTGGCCAGATGTTCCAAGGCATCCTCCTTCATCTCTACCTTAATGTTACCAAGCCCTCGTTCCTTGTCGCCGAGTGCCCTCTTAAGCAGCAATTTTATGTCGTCTTTCGAGAGGGGCTCGAACTGAAATATCTGAGAACGCGAGACAAGTGGGGAATTGATGGCAAAGTAGGGATTATGCACGGTAGCGCCTATAAGTATAACTGTCCCCTTCTCCACATCCGGCAGTAATATGTCCTGTTGAGTCCGGTTAAAGTGGTGCAGCTCGTCGACAAATAGGATGGTCCTCTTCTTTAGCCTGAATTGTCTGTCCTTCGCCTCAGCGATGATTCGGCGGATGTCCTTTACACTGGAGGTGGTAGCGTTTATGTCCTCGAATCCGGCCTTTGTGGTATTTGCTATCACGTGTGCCAGAGCGGTCTTTCCCGTGCCTGGAGGGCCGTAGAAGAGGAGTGAGCTCAACCTGTCGGCCTTTAGCATACGCCCCAATAGTTTATCGGACCCAAAGAAGTGTGACTGCCCCACAAAGTCCTCTACCTTCTTGGGACGCATCCTCAGGGCAAGGGGAGCGTTAGGAGATATGTCGTTTTTTGTGGCATTATTGAGGTCAAACAGTTCCATGCTCTATCACCCAAGGTAATGCCTCTACACCATATCCTGAGCGTATCCCGGCCAAAAAAAAGCTCCGACCTGCCGTGAGAGGTGATTGGTCGAGAACCCGCATTTGTAAAGTGGGAGCCGCCAAGAGGGTTTACAGTCGGCCCTTAACGGCCGACACGCTTCCTTCCTGAATCGGGCCCCCTAGGTTTGAAGTGTCGGTTCAAACCGAACGACCGTCGTGCACGAGCAGGTCAGAGCTTTATAAAATGATTCTATCAGATTACGTGGGCTAATGCAAGCGTTTCGCATGCAAATAATGACCGGAAAAGGACTACTGCCACAAAAATGGCCGGCCTTTATCCCTCGTTACGCCAGGCCATTCCCGCCAAGAGGCCATATTGCAATGCCTTTGGCAAAAGACGTTGCTTTTTCGCCTAGAACTGATAAAATAACCCCAGTTCCTAATGACCTTTACGGAAAACATTCTCAGACGCTAGAGATATGCAGGGGCCTATACATCTAGCCGTCCTCCTCTCAGGCACCGGTAGAACCCTACAAAATATCATTGATAAGATAGAACAAGGTTCACTGGACGCCAGGATAGAGGTGGTTGTCGGTAGCCATGCGGATGCCTTCGGCCTGCAAAGGGCGAAAAATCACGGTATACCTGTGGTTGTGGTAGAGAAAAAGAGATACAAAAGGATAGAGGAATTCAGTGACGAAATTACCACTCAGTTGCGTAAATATAGGGCAGACCTGGTAATTATGGCAGGGTTTAATTGCCTGTACAAGATCCCGGACAAATACGCGGGCAGGGTCATGAATATCCACCCGGCCTTGATACCTTCATTCTGTGGAAGGGACTTTTGGGGTAAGAAAGTGCATAAGGCGGTGCTTGACTACGGCACTAAGGTCTCTGGCTGCACCGTACACTTCGCAGACAACACCTATGACAACGGACCGATAATCCTCCAGCGGGTTGTACCCGTCATTAATGGGGACACGCCAGAGTCTTTGGCGGATAGGGTCTTCAAAGAGGAATGTTCAGCCTACCCGGAGGCCATACGTCTATTCCAACAAGGCAAACTCAAGATAGAAGGCAGAAAGGTCAGCATCCTTCCTTAAACATGTATACCTACGAAAAAGAGGTCCTCCGGAACCGACT
Organism: Planctomycetota bacterium; assembly: GCA_030623665.1. Classification (GTDB taxonomy): domain Bacteria; phylum Planctomycetota; class Brocadiia; order Brocadiales; family Bathyanammoxibiaceae; genus Bathyanammoxibius. Next base: position 3,640 of record JAUXLO010000087.1, on the reverse strand, counting down.
CCGAATGCTTTCTATACGCTTGCCGCATATACACTCGGTCGTGGTTGCGGCATACATAGGCATTGGGTCGTGCTACGAGAAGAATGAGAAGCTCGGCCTCTCTCACCTCCTGGAACACATGCTTTTCAGGGGTCCCAGAGGCTTTAAGGATTCGCTTGCGCTACTGCAGGCGGTAGATGACATAGGTGGTGAGATAGATGCATATACCTCCCCCGAACATTCTGCCATACTGATACAGGTACACAAGAAGCACAGCAAGAAGGCGCTTGATATACTGGGAGACATACTTTTAGGTGGGAACTTCAGGGAAGAAGACATATATACCGAGAAACATATCATTCAGGAAGAGACAAGCCAATTCATGGACAATAAGGGCGATTATGTATGTCTCGACGATATATCCTATAACCTTATGTGGAAGACAGGATTACCAAACTCTACCTTATTTGGTAATAAGAAGACCATCGCCAGTATAACGAAGGAAGATCTGGAAGAGCATTATGACAGGTTCTTTGTGCCGGAGAATGTTGTATTATGTATAAGCGGCAACTTTGATAAGGGCGATGTGCAAAGCTGGGTAGGGGATACCTTTGGGGGGTTCCACGGTAAGCTGAATGTGATTAAACCGCCGCTTATAGTAGAACAAAAGGCCCCAAAATGTGTCTTTAAAAAGGCCTCTTCACACACAACACACTTCAAACTCTGCCACAAGGCGTATCCGTATAAGCACCCGAATGTCTTGACAGCACTCCTCATTGCCGACGTTATGGGAGGGGGTATAAGCTCCAGGCTGTCATCCAACTTGAGGGAACGCCTGGGATTAGTCTACGATATCACCTCATATCCAACACTCTTCTCAGACGTGGGTTCCGTTGACATATATACCTCTACAAAAAAGGCAAACTTCGAAAAGACTATGACAGCCGTAATGGGGGAGGTCGACAAACTTGTAGAAAGCGGCATCTCACGAGAAGAACTGACGCGGACAGAGGAAAGGGTTTATAGCCAGATGCAGTTCATTATGGATAGTCCACTGGCCATGGCAAACTGGTTTGGGACAGAGGAGCTGTTAATAAAACCTGTGAAGCCGGACAGACCTGAGATTCAGGCGCAGAAGGTGCACAATATAACACCAGAGAAGGTCTCTAAGGTAATACGAGAGGTATTTGTGCCGGAGAGGCGCAATTTGGTGGTGGTAGGCCCTACCGGCTTCCGGGAAAGGAAGAGGGTAAAGAAACTGCTCGAGTGATAGTCCGCTCAGGAACGCACCAGATGCTGGTCTTCAAGACAGGCCCTTAGGTCTTTTATTAGTGTATCAAGGAATCTTGATACCTGCTCCCTTGTCTTTAGTTTGCAATCCTCCCACAGGGTAGTGAATTCCTGGTTAAAGGCCTTTACCAGGCCCGAGTTCTTGGAGGCAAAGAAGCTGGTCTCCCCGTTAAGTATAAGTCTCTTCCCGTATATCACGAACGATATCTTGGCTGGCCGCTCTAAGATTCGCAACTCCAAGTTATCTTTGTGTTTATTTATCCTCTTGATTATCAGTTCCAGCTGACTTATTCTTTCCTCCAAAGGCATATCCTTACACCTGCCTTCTCCCTGACAGAAATCGATTATGGCGGGCATGTAGCAGATCTCTTTACTGACATATCCGCCGGATTCAAACAATTCCACCCTCTTTCTCCACTTTTTAATGTAAGCCTGGACGTCGGGATTCCCTCTCTGTCCCTCCAGGACCACGTTTGATAACTCTGTGCGGTGTATACAGCTGAAAAAGGGTAGCACCGCCTTTCGAAGTCCGACCACCCCGGATGCACTCTCCCTTATCTCCTGTTCCCATTCATAGACGTTATCTATTATGTCATCCCTGGTAGGAACTACTTGGACACGGTCCTCGATCTCAAATATACCGTCTATGCTCACACCAAATGTGGTAGCTATGTTGTAGAAGACACTAGTCTTGGGGTATCTCAACCCCTTTTCATATTCATACAAGCTCTGGACTCTAGTTATGCCAACCCGCTTGCTAAACTCTTGAGCACTAAGGCCGGCTTTTCCCCTCAGCTTTTTTATATTCCTACCGATTTTCTTTGCTAATTGGTTATCGTTCCGTGGGTTTTCAAACAACGTCCGATACCTCCAAATCTAAAAAAGCATTCACTTCCTGTCAACCTTGGCCGATACTCTTTCTTATTTCCTCAAGCAGGTCTTCCCTGGTGAAAGGTTTTTCCAGGTAAGACACGCGCCCCAGTACCTTTGTGCAAGCATAGGTGTCTTTCTTTAACGCACTCACGAATATCACCGGCATCTCCTTGTATTTATCTGTCTTCCGGAGAAGTGCGAAAAGACGGTCTCCTGTCGGTTCCTCCATGATAATATCAAGAATTACTATGTCGAATTTCTTTTCTTTAATCCTTTCGATACCCTCTTTCCCGCTGGAGGCGAATGTGAGATTGTAGTCCCCTCCGTTTAGCATCTCTTTGTAAAAACCCTGCATCTCCCGGTCGTCTTCCACTATGAGTATCTCCTTTGCCATGTTTATCTTTCTCCTGCACTATTCAGACTACACGGGCAGCGTAAAGCTGAAGACGGCACCCTTGTTTCGGCCTTTTGATTTGGCCCGTATCTCCCCTCCATGCCTCTCTATTATATCCCTGCAAACAAGGAGGCCAATACCAGGGCTGGCATGCTTCTCCACCCTTTCAGCAAAAGGCGCAAACGGCCCATTTGTATGCCCGCTACCCGCATCCAGGCCGATACCGGTATCACTCACGGATACTCTAACCTGAGACGGAAGGGTTCGTACTGAAATCTTTACACAACCTTTATCGGTGAATTTAACTGCATTGTCCAGAAGGTTTAGTAACACGTTATATATCTTCTGGCTGTCCCCCGGTACGGATGGTATATTCCTTGATATGGAGCTTTCCAGTCTAATGTCTTTCCTTTCCGCAGTTTCCTTAACCTCCCCAAGGGCGCGTAAGACCAATTCTCTTAGTTTGACATCGTCCTTCCTTAGCCTGATATGGCCATAATTGACGCTGAAGAGGTCCAATACGTTCTGCATGTTATGTTTTAGTCTGTGGATGTTGTTGATAAGACTATCATAAACCTCGGCTCTTTTCTGTGCATGTCTGCCATCATCGGTCTTAAAGGCCTTTTCATAGAGATCCAGACTCATTTCCATTTTGGCCAGAGGCGATTTCAGCTCATGAGATAGGTATCTTATAAGGGACTCACTGAGGCCGGATGTCTTTTTTTTGGCCATTTATAAGCCTTTGAGAAAGGTGATATCAGGGTATATTAATACACTGTAACGGTATCAAAATCAAGCACACGCTCTATCAGCGGCTCGAGCTCGAGAAGGTGTACTGCTTCTGAGACCAGCCAAAAAAGAAAGGGGGCCGTCATATAGAGGACGCGTCCTCTCTATATGTTCCCCCTTCCTTCCCGCTGTAAATCGCGGGCCAGAATAGCTCCCACTCTGCAGGGTGATTACAGTGCCTTCATGAACTCCACCAGGTCCTGGAGTTCCTGCTGTGTCAATTGAGAGGTAACTCCATGCAGGTCCTTGACGGTAATGGAGTTGTCTATGGTGCTCATCAGGTCCCTTCCACTGCCGTCGTGGAAATACGGCGGT
>JAUXLO010000098.1 GCA_030623665.1 Planctomycetota bacterium | reverse complement strand
GTCGTGGGTTCGACCCCCATCACCCGCTCCATGTAATTTTGGTTGAGGACTACTGTGGAGAAGAAAACAGAGGGTTTAAGTATAACGGTTGAGGACATTGGACCCTGTAAGAAGCGCCTGGCGATAGAGACCCCCAAGGAAAAGATCGAGGGCGAGTTTGAAAAGCGTTTTAAGCAGTTGCGCGCTACGGCCAATGTCCCGGGCTTTCGCAAGGGCAAGGTGCCCAGGGGTGTAATCGAGCGTCAGTTCGGCGGGCAAATAGAAGAAGAGGTAAAGGGGTCTCTCATCCGGGATGCATACGAAGAGGCGGTGGACCAGTACAAGCTTGAGCCTATAGGCTCTCCCGAATTTGGGGAGATAGAGTTCGACCCCAAGAAATCGTTAAAATTCAGCATTACATTAGAGGTCAGGCCGACCTTTGAGGCCAGGGATTATAAGGGCATGAAACTTAAGAGGAGGTCCGCTGCGGTGACCCCCGAAGAGGTAGAAGCTGCCCTGAAGAATATAAGTATCAGCAAGATGCAACTGGTAACGGAGGAAAAGGGCGACGTGCAGGGGGGAGACCAGGTTATTTGTGACTACAAGGTGCTGGTTGACGGCAAGGTCATACACGAGGATGAGGAGGTGGCGCTGTGGCCCTCCGGCGGGATGGTGGCCGATATCCCTGCGCCGGAACTCTTGGTGGCACTTAAAGGGGCCAAGTCCGGAGAGAAGCGGGAGGCGCAGGTAAACCTTGGCACCAAATTCCGCCTCCCTGAGTACCGGGGTAAGGAAGCCACTCTCGAGATAGCCGTAAGGGAGATAAAAAGACCCAGAGCGCCCGAAATGAATGACGAACTGGCAAAACAATTTGGCGCCCCATCGTTAGATGAACTACGAAAAAACGTACACGAGAGGCTTGAAATAGATAAAAAGAGGTGGGTGGAGGAAGACCTTCAGACACAAGTATACCAGAAACTTGTAGACATGGCAGACTTTGAGCTGCCGGCAGACCTGGTTGATGCACAAACCGGCGAGAGACTGTATAGATACAAGATGGAACTGCTGCAAAAGGGAATGCCCATGGAAGAGGTGGAGAAAGAGGGTGAGAAACTAGAGAATACCTCCCACGAAATAGCCATAAGGGACCTCAAGCTATCTCTCGTCACGGACAATATCGCAGACAAAGAGAAGATATACGTTACCGAGCAGGAGGTTGAAAAGAAGATTCAAGAGATGGCCGTCGTTTATCAGACAACCCCGCCTAAAATGCGCCACGAGTTGGAGAAACACGGGTCCCTAGCTACCCTGAGGCATCAGATGAAGGATTCTAAGGTAATGGACCTCATCAAGAAAGAGGCTGAAATAGTGGACGAACAGACGGAAGAAAAGCGAGAGGTTGAGGATAAAAAGGGTACAGAAGGAAAACAAGAAACAGAAGATAGGCTAAAAGGAGTTTTAAATGAGTCCTAAAGATCTTAACAGTGCGCAACAAGAACATGGTCCCAGGTCACAGCTCTACGTACCATATGTGATAGAGAAGACCGGCTACGGCGAGAGACACTACGACATTTTTTCTCGACTCCTAAAAGACCGCATAGTATTTATAGGAATGCCCGTAGATGATGCCGTGTCTAACCTGGTTATCGCACAGATGCTTTTCCTCCAAAACGAGAACAAGAGTCAGGACATCAACCTGTACATAAACTCCCCGGGTGGTTCTATCACGGCCGGGCTGGCTATATATGACACCATGCAGTTTGTGCAATGCGACGTGGCCACCTACTGCATAGGCCAGGCCTTTAGTATGGCCGCTATCTTGCTCGCCGCCGGCACAAAAGGAAAGAGGTTCGGCCTGCCACACACCAGGATTATGCTGCACCAGCCCTGGGGTGGCATGAGGGGCACCGCAACCGATATCGGCATACAGGCCGAAGAGATACTGCGTCTTAAGAAGAGCCTCAATAACATACTCTGCAGACATACGGGTCAGCCACGGGAGCGCGTTGAACAGGACGTTGACAGGGATTTTTATATGTCTTCTGAAGAGGCCTGCAAATACGGCCTTATAGATGAGGTGGTGGAGTCCCTCAAAGAAAAGGCCCTGGAGGCGGCTCCGGCGTAGTGAGATAGGCTCGCCGCGCGGCTCGGACGAAAAAATATCATAGTCTGACCCCCTTTCACAGAAAAAGATAGCCTGGGCCGGTTTTCCCGGTTTAACCACTATCCATCCGTTATGGACCCTAAGCTCCTAGAGATAGGCGGGTATGGCGCAATAATTTATGCCGTTTCTACCGGCCTTTTTTATGCATATCTTGCCTGGCGCTGGCCCATGGTGGAGAGGCAAGATGCAGGGGCGGTCCTCAAGGAGGTCGGTGCACGCCTCACGGAGTGGCAGTTCTTCTGGTGGTGTGCAATAGTCCTTTCCTTCTCCCTCATACCGACGTTTCCGGCCCTGGTTCAAGCCCTTTGGAGGGATGCACAGGCGTATGCCATAATTGCACTCTTTTTTGGATTTTTCGCCATCATCCTGGGCACCCTTGGTCCGCTGCGGCACGCTACCGTAACCCCGACACTTGCAAACCTGTACAACAGCGCAGGCAATGAAGAAATAAAGGGCGTTGTGAACGTAGTCTACAGGGCACAGGAGGCGTACGGGCAGGGACTCTTTTGTCTCTTCGGCTCTACGTGACTGGTGGGCTGGGTCGGCCTGGGAGGCCTCGCCATGCTTAGTGCGCCCGGATTCCCGGATTATCTGGGCTGGCTGGGCATATTGGTTGGTATACTCTGGGTCATCAACATCTTCGCAAAGATATTTCTTCCCATATATCTTCTGCCCGGGATTGTACTGTCTACGTTCTTGCTCTGGGTATTTCTGACGGGGCTTAGACTAATCAGGCTTGCCGCTGAAGGCTAGGCCCCCATGCGCCTGGCCAAAAACGTGTTACAGGCGATGGAAAGAACCGCGCCACAGATAAAACCATATAAAAAACCTATCATCCCGCCTTTAAAGATACCGAATATCGTCGCCTTATACCCGATATGTACATAACCGAGCAACTCCACCAGACCCGCACCCAGGCCTGTCATCATCGCAATTAATCCCAGAAACACCAGCGCTCCCCCCCAGGCCACTCCCAAACCAAAGCCAGTCGTGCTTGCATCAATCGAAAATGGCGTCGATGACCCCACCAGGCCGTTTATCTCCAGTGCGTCCCCTCTGGGCTCGGTCACACCGCTCTTCACATTTATTTCGATACAGAGCTCCGCAAGATCCATACGGCACCTGCTCCTCCCCTGAGACCGTCAATAAGACCTCATATCTAAAAATTAACGTACACTGTAGGTTGGCCACAGCATTTTAACACGGAGACTTGTAATTACCAGTATGTTTTTGTCTGGTACACCGGTCTCTAAGGTCTATTTATTCAGATGCGAACTTGTTATATACCCACGCCAGGATCACACCGGCAATAGCACCGTCCACCAGCCCCCATGCCCCGCCTATAAGACTCCCTGTAAGTGTAGCTTTGTAGCCAATATAACAAGAACCTATAAGTTCCACAAAAGGGGTGCCCCAGTCCATGTAGGCAGCCAGAAGCCCCGCAAGTATCACATAAAAAGCCCACACACTCCCTACCGCCAGCCCCGCAGCCTTTACGTTTAGTTTCATGCCGTCTCCCCTCCCGACAATTTAGCGTTCCAGATACCAGTCGCCCTCTTCTCCGCAACAATATATCTTAAAGACGCCCCCCTCTGCATCCGTGCGCACGCAAAACGATGTCAACCGCCTCCCTGCCCTCTCCTCAACGGACGTGTCCAGCACCTCCTCTATCCTATACTCTTTGCCCTCCAGGGTAAAGGCAAGCGGCCTTTCTTCCGCCTTATAGCCGGCGTAAGCCTTTACTTTAATGGCAAGGTCCCTCATTTTATCCTTCGTCTTGTTTTACTCTCTCGGCAAGTTTCTTACCAAATTCGACGCACTCATTAAGCCCCTCGGGGTCCGGCCTGTGTTTGACCATAAGTCCCGGCTGTATTACGTCTATGCCGGCCTGCTGCAGGGCCTTCTCTATCACCTTAACCGCACCGCCTCCCCACCCGTGTGAGCCGAAGGCGCAGGCCACCTTCTTTTTGGGCCTAAGGCCCTTCAACTCCTCCAGAAATGTCGCCATGGCTGGAAGTACGGTATTGTTCACCGTAGAGGAGCCCACTATCAGGCCTTTAGACTCAAGGACGTCTTTGTTTACGTCACTCAGGTCGGAGGCGGACAGCCGGCAGGCCTTGACCGCTATGCCTACCCTCTGGATGCCCTCGACCATCGCCCTTGCCATAGCCGCTGTACTCTCCCACATGGTGTCATAGGCCACAAGGACCTTCTGCTCCGCCTTCCCCTCGGCCCAGTACATATATTTGTCCAAAACCCTGTGAGGGTCTTTCCGCCAGATGAGGCCGTGGCTGGGTGCAATCATTTTGATGGGAAGCCCGGAGTTATTTATCTCATCAAGTTTCTTTTTTATGAGTGTGGTGAAGGGATACAGCGTATTTGCAAAATATTTGGCCTCCTCTTCCCATATAATGCCCTCGTCTATCTCATCAACGAATCTCTGGGAGGAGGCTATATGCTGACCGAAGGCATCGTTTGACAGGAGCAGCGAGCGTTCTTTAACGTACGTGAACATGCTGTCAGGCCAGTGCATCATAGGGGCCTCGATAAACCTAAGGGTCTTCTTGCCAAGGCTTATCTCGTCGCCTGTCTTTACGGTGGTGAACTCCCAGTCTGCAAAATAAAGCCTTTTCAGATAGTCCTTGCACTTGGCGGTGCAAAATATCCTGGCCTTGGGGGCGCGCTTCATCAGTAGAGGCAGAGCGCCCGAGTGGTCCGGCTCAGAATGATTGACGATGACGTAGCTTATCTGCTCGGGTGGAATTTTTTCACTTATGCGCCCGATAAGCTCTTCACCAAATGGGCCATATACGGCATCCACAAGGGCAACCTTATCATCCATAATGAGATAAGAATTGTAGGAGGTTCCGTGGTGGGTGGAATATGTGTTATGGTAGATTCTCAGGTTCCAGTCTATTGCGCCGACCCAGTAGACGTCATCAGCAATCTCTACATGCATATAGACATTCCTCTCCTGCGCCTCCAGCATTTTGAACGTGGCAACAGGCCGTGTCTGAGACAGATTTCCGCCAACAGCGGGCCTTCAGGTCTGTCCAATTGTGGACAGGTCTAAAGACCTGTCCCTACGAAGGGATGAGCGCTTTTTATTCATACCTGAGGGCCTCTATGGGGTTGAGTTTTGAGGCCTTATTCGCCGGGTAAAGCCCAAAGACTACACCCACCAGCACTGCAAAGCTAAAGGCTATCAGTACAACCAACGGTGAGATAAGCACGGGCCAGTCGCCCACCAGGGATACGATCTTCGTACTTGCCACACCGACACACAGGCCAATGACACCGCCCATACAACTGAGGACCACAGACTCAACCAAGAATTGTAGCATAATATCGCGCTGCTTTGCACCCACCGCCATGCGTATCCCCACCTCTCTCGTCCTCTCAGTTACAGACACCAGCATTATATTCATGATACCTATTCCACCCACTACGAGCGAAACTGATGCAATGCTGCCCAGGAGGTAGGTCAGGATTTTTCCCATTTGCTCCCTGGTGGCAGCTATGTCCTGGAGGTTCAGTATGATAAAATCGTCCGGCTGGTCGGGCTGGATATTATGTCGTTGTCTGAGCAGGGCCTTTATATCCTCCTCGGCGTCTCCAATTGACTCGGAATTTACTGCCGAGACGTATATGATACTCACGTAGCCGGGCAACACCGAGCCAATGATCTTCCACTCGGCCGTGGTATACGGTATGAATATCTGGTCGTCCTGGTCCCTTCCGCCGCCACCGGCAAGGGCACCCCTCGGACTCATGACTCCAATAACCTTGAAGGGCACCCTCTTTATAATTATCGTCTCCCCCAGGGGGTCTTCACCCCTCACAAACAGGTTCTCAGCCACCTTAGACCCAAGCACACAAACGGTGGCCGCCCTATCCATGTCTCTGTAGTCAAAGAAGCTGCCTTCTTCCACCGGCCAGTTTCTGATTAACTGGTATTCCGGTGTTACGCCGGCAATAACGGTATTCCAGTTCTGATTGCCGAATATAACCTGATTTGTCTCCCGCTTACCGTAAGAGCTCAATGCTACATCAGGACACTCTCTGGCAATGGCACGGGCATCGTCAACCGTGAGGGTAAAACCGCTGCCGGCCCCGGTCCTCGCACCCCCTGACGTCGTCGTCCCTGCGAAGACAAACAGCATGTTGGTGCCAAGCCCTTCTATACGTTCCTTTACCTGGACCCTCGCACCCATGCCGATGCTTACCATTGTAATTACCGAGCCGACCCCAATGGTTACACCCAGCATGGTGAGGCCGGAACGCATCTTGTTCTGCCTTATCGTGCCCAACGCAGTACGAAATATCTCCAGAAGAAGTCTCATATCATACCTCGTCCTTTAAGACCTTCTGACGGGTACGTGCAGTGTCTTCAACTATGCGGCCGTCCTTAAACACAATCCTTCTGCGCGCATATGCCGCTATATCCCTCTCGTGGGTGACAAGGATTATAGTGATGCCTTGTTTGTTGAGCTCCACAAAAATGTCCATAACGTCAGCAGCATTTTTACTGTCCAGATTACCCGTAGGCTCGTCCGCGAGGATCAGTGCTGGATTGTTTATGATGGCCCGTGCTATCGCAACGCGCTGCTGTTCTCCACCCGAGAGACGGCTGGGTGTGTAGTGTTCCCTGCCCCTTAGGCCGACAGAAAGCAGCACCTCTCCGGCCCTCTTCATTCTCATCTTATGTGGCATGCCTTTATACAAGAGAGGCAGTTCCACGTTTCCCAGGGCTG
>JAUXLO010000176.1 GCA_030623665.1 Planctomycetota bacterium | reverse complement strand
TCCGCCAGCGCCCGGGCGCGCGCCGCGGCGTTCAGCTTCTCGACCAGGAGATGGATAAAGATCACAACCGGGCCGTCGTAACCTTTGTGGGCGAACCGGAACCGGTCCTCGAGGCAGCCTATAAGGCTATCTCCAGAGCCACCGAGTTGATCGATATGGAAAAACATACCGGCGAACATCCGAGAATGGGGGCTACCGATGTTATCCCGTTCGTGCCCATCACCGGCATAACAATTGAGGAATGCGTCGAACTGGCGAAACGGCTGGGAGAGAAGGTTGGCAAAGAGCTTGAGATTCCCGTATATCTTTACGAGGCTGCGGCTACAAGGCCGGATCGGGAGAACCTGGCCGATGTCAGAAAGGGAGAATACGAGGGCATCAAGGCAACTATAGCAACCGACCCCGATAGAAAACCGGACTACGGTCCTTCCAGGACGCACCCTAAAGCAGGAGCCATAGCAATAGGAGCCAGGCATTACCTCATTGCCTTCAATGTTTATCTCGGCACACAGAATTTACAGATAGCCAAAAATATCGCGAATGCCATCAGGCATGCACAGGGCGGATTTCGATATGTTAAAGCCATGGGTTTTGAGATAAAAGAACGCCGGCAGGTTCAGATCTCCATGAATCTTGTTAACTATGAAAAATCGCCGATGTTCAGGGTTTATGAGATGATCAAAGTTGAGGCATCTTTCTCCCTTAGTGGCCTCGCTGACCTTGGGCATGACCTCGTTGTCCTTGTTCGGGTCGTCACATCCCCAGATTATTAGCGGTACCCCAACGGCCTCGAGTACAGAGCGCGCGGTCTTGGCGGCGTCGTCGGGGCTTCTGTTGCCTCTGTCCGGGTGGACGCCGTCCAGCTTCAGGCAAATGAGGTCTGCCCCGAATTCCTTTACGCATTTCTCCGCCCACTTGGCGGGGTCACCGGCGACGTCCTTATAATGCTCCATAAGCGGCTCTGGCCAGTCGGCCGGCGGTATGTCCAGCACGTCCATAGCAATCACCGGCTTGTTACCAGGGCTACCCTCAAAGTCCATACAGGGGACACTGCCAGCCCCGCCTACCTTTATTACCTTCTCACGGGTGCCACCTTCCTCCTTGGTGGCCCCGATAGTGACTTCTCCTACCTTACCCGACCACTTCTCTGTTACGCTGGGTATCTCCATAGATATCTTCCTTTTTCTCCTTCTCCCTTAGTGGGCCTGTGCCTCTCCTCAAACTCCCTTGACGGCTGTTCGTGGGCTTTCTTATTTACTTGCCACCTCTACGGTTAGGTGGTTCTTGAGAAATCCACTCAGGGCCGTATACGTAGGGTTATCTCTTGATATTTCCAGGAGCGATGTGCCGCTGGAGGATGCCTGAAGTATTTCGGTGTCAAAGCCAAGGAGGAGGTCTGGCTTGAGATCTTCTCTCTCCATGCGTTCCTTGATATTTTTATCCAAACCTTCTTTGGGTACTCTGTTAAACAGAAGGACCTTTCCTTTTATTGATAAGGGGAGTTGCTGCGACAGCTTCATTATCCTCTTGGCGGTAACGGTGCCTATTACCGTGGGCTCGCACACGACCAACATAAGGTCCACGCGGTTGGTGGTCCTTCTGGATAGATGTTCCATTCCCGCCTCGTTGTCTATGACCACGAACGGGTATTCCGTGCCCATTCTGTCCAGGTATTTCCTCAAGAGATTGTTTACGTAGCAGTAGCATCCAGGCCCTTCCGGCCTTCCCATGACAAGAAGGTCGTACTTTGATTTCTCTATCAGGCATTCTTCTATGCTATATTCTATATACCTTTCCTTGGACATCCCCGCTGGGAAGTCTAGTCTCTTCTCGATGATGTCTTCTCGGATGTCTGATACGCTTTTTTCACACTCCACCCCCAGAGCGGTGCCCAGGGATGCGTTTGGGTCGGCGTCTACACCAAATACCGATTGTTCGAGCTGTTCTATTATGTAGCGGATCGTCAGGGCGGCCACGGTGGTCTTGCCCGTTCCTCCCTTGCCTGCTAACGCGATTGTAAATGACATAAAAATCCTTTCTTTATAAACTAATTCGTCCCGCCCCGTAGACGGGGTTTTGTCCCAGAGCGGTTCCGCCTCTAGCGTACATGCACAGTAATGTTATGGTATTTCTGTTTTTGCTGCCCTCCAGGCGGAAGTCCTTACGGCGTCAATAGATGCGTCAGGGACCCCGTCCAATACGAGCACGTCCGTGCCCCTGAGTTGCATGTATGCTTGTGTAACAGGGGTGCCGTCCTCCCGGGTTGAGAAGAGTAAAGAGTTCTGGCCGGCGCCGGCCACTTCAGAGTTGTACTTCCTTGCAATGATGGACGCATAACTGTCAAAAAATTCGCGTGCATCGGCATCGCTGTCCCATACGGTGAGCCAGACCAGAGCGGTATTTACTGACGGTTTGTGCTCGTATACTTGGTAAAGGTCACCGTCCCACCCCATAGCGATTGTCTCTGGCGCAGTTTCAAGGAATTCTTTGAGCAGTATGTTTATGCTGAACTCGCCCAGGGTGCCCTTACCGAGGTACGCCCATCCCTCTCCCAGCTCTACTGAGAGTTGTGGGAGCGTGATGCTGGTGGGGAGGTCTATCTCCTCCAGGTATTTTTCAGGGTGCAGCACCTGCTCCGTGGACATTGGGGGCTGTTTAAGTGAGCTGTTTACCTGGTCCCACCCGCCTGATTGTCTCAACTGTTGTACGAAGGCGGGCCCGTATGTATACGGAAACAGCATGTTGCGTCTGATGTATGCAGGGGCAGAGGTCATGAGCTTTCCGCCCATTGCCGTGGTGAAGTCCTCGATGAGCGGGCCGATGTCCTGGAGCATTGTAGCGTCTTTTCCTGAGGGCTTCAGGGTATAGTCTATCATCACTGAGATTGCATCACCTTCCAGTAACGCCTGTGTTGCCATTATACGGTCGTCGTCCTCCTTTTCCCTGGATGTCGGCAGGTTTTCTATGCCCACGTATTGGTCTTGGAGGGTGTGGGTCAGTTCATGGCTTATTACCGGCCTGAGTTGGCCCTCAGGCGAGCCGTCTATCAGGTATAATGTCTTTGTGCGCCAGTCGTAGAAGCCTTCTATTTCTTCCGTGTACAATTCAAGCAAGAAGCTTTCCAGATGCATATCCTCAGGTATGAGCCCAAACTTAATCATGGCCTTCTGCTCGGCCATCAGCTTGCCTGCTGGTATCTCTTCTTTTATGAGCTTCTTGAGATATTTACGCAATTCATCCTTGGTCTTTGTCTCGCACTGGAATTCGGTATTAAACTCGAGCCCCCGTATAGCGGATACGTCCAGGGCGATCTCCTCTATAACGGTGTCGAGATTGGTATCTTTACCGTGTTTTTCTTGCCCTTGCGCCTGTACGTTAAAGGACAAGAGAAATATTATAATATATACTAATATACAGGATTTTCTCAAAGATTTAAACCCCTCTAATCCTTTGCCTCATCTCCTCCTGCGAGTGCGCGGTAAACGTGGGGAAATTCGTCTGGATTGGTGTGTGGGAGGAAGTTGGCGGATATAAACTTGTCCATAAATGCCGGGTTTCCCATAAGGTCG
>JAUXLO010000181.1 GCA_030623665.1 Planctomycetota bacterium | reverse complement strand
CGGGTCCTTCAGGCTGTTAATAAGAGGGGTAACGGCTCCAGAGTCCCTTATCTTTCCGAGCGCTATGGCGGCTACCTCCCTGACCTTTGCTTCTTTACTGTTCAAGAGTCCAAAGAGTGGTTCTACTGCCTCTGTGCTCCCAATCTGGCCCAGTGCCTCTGTGGCCGCTATTGCCACAGGGATTGTGCCATCGTTTAGGAGGTTTATAAGTGATTGCACGATATCCTTATTGTCTTTAAAGTTGGCGAGGGCACGTGCAGCGTTTTCTCTTACAGGGACATTCTCGTCATTCAGTGTGCGTAGCAGGGGCTCTACCGCACTTTCATCCCCCAACTCCCCCAAGGCCTGGGCGGCGGCCACCCTCACGTCCTCCCCGCTGTCATTTATCAGCGCTGTTATCAGGGCAGCTATGGTCTCTGGGTTGTCCATCTGTGTCAGTGCCTTTGCTGCTGCGGCCCTGACCTCCGGGTACTGGCTCCCGATAGCCTCGATGAGCGCCTTCTGGTCTCCATTTTCTGCTGCTTCATTCAGGAGTGCCAGCGACTTCTCGGCCAGCTCCTTTTCCACAACAGCATTTTCTTCTTCTAGTTGTTGGTTGGCCACCTCCAGGTTTGTTACAATATCCCTCAGCCATTGCTCCCGTGTCTTATTCTGGTGTGCCGCCCACCAATCCTCCCACTCCGACAGGTTTTTGCCAAACGGCCGCCCCGAGATGTGCCTCAGGGCCTCCAGGGCAGTGTCCTGGAGTTCTTCATCCTCTGCCTCCGCTAGCAGGGAGATTAGAGGATTTACTGCCTCCTGTTCCATTGTCTGACCCAGGGCCTTGGCCAATAGGACCCTTGACTCCGGGGGAAAACCAGGGTTCAGGAGATTGGCCGCCATCCTCTGGGCCGCCTCAGATGAATGAAGATATCCCAGGGCCTCACTGGCACACAGTCTCACCTCCTGGCTGTCGTTTTGAAGAAGGCCTATTAAGGGTCCGATGGCCCTGTCGTCCGCCTTGAAACCGAAGGCCTTTATTACTGAGATGAGCACCTCCTCATTCGATGCAGCTGTTGTGCCATTCTTCCGGGCCGATGTAGCTGCAGCATCCGAGCCGGTGAGTATATTAAGCAGGGGTTTCAGCGCCTTCTCGTCATCAAGTGCCAAGAGGGATATGGCCGCCGAACTGCGGATGACGGGGTCGGACGAGTAGATCTGCTTCGTCCATTTATCGATGTCTGTTGAGGATACCGACGTAGTGGCGGGGGACAGTTCTCCCGATGAGGTGTTTATTTGGCTGCCTAATGCGGTTAGAAAGAGCCAGCACAGTGTAAGTATAAGCAACTTATTCATTAATTTATCTACGGTGGCCATGGCCTCACCGTCTCACAGCCTTAGGCATAGTATCAAAACAAACATCCGTGGTCAATATAAAACCTGGACTTCCTGGTACTGAGATTTTCGAAAAGTGGCATGGAATTGTGGGTGGGAATATGCTAAACTCTTTCACTTAACATTCTACAAGATGCCGAAATATCAACGCGAGTAAATGACAAAAAGACTTAAGATTGCTGCTGTGCCCTACCTTAACGCAAAACCCATCATCTATGGATTAGAGGGGTTTAGTGACAGGGTAGAATTGCTCTTCGATGTGCCGTCCAGGTTACCCGCCATGTTAGAGGAGGGGGTAGTAGACGTCGCGCTGATTCCCGCTATAGAATGTCTCAAGAGAAAGGGGTTCGTAACACTCCCCGGTGTTAGTATCTCTTCCAGGGGGCCGGTGGAGAGCGTTAGACTGTTTTTAAAGAGGGGTTATGTAGATAACGTGAGGAGTGTGGCGTTGGACGAATCCTCCAGCACCTCAGCCGTGCTTACTAAAATCATCCTCAGCGAGAGATACGGTCTCAGCCCACAGTATTTCTCTTGGCGTGGCGGCTCCAGGATTGAAGATACACGGGCTGATGCGCTGCTGTTGATTGGGGATGACGCTATGCGGGTGGAAGACGGTCTGCCGTCACTGGACCTTGGGACCGAGTGGGATGAACTTACCGGACTGCCGTTTGTTTATGCAGTATGGGCGTCCACTTCGGCAGAGACGTTGAACGAAGCCGCTCCCCTGTTACAGGAAGCGAAGGAACGCGGACTCGACGACCTTGTTGCCATTGCGCTCAAAGAATCGGGCAGATTAGGTCTTGAGCCGGAATTATGCATCAATTATCTTACCCAGCGCATACATTACGACCTGGGTGAAGAAGAGGTAAGGGGCCTGCAGCGATTCCATGAGTATGCCTCGAAGATGGGTTTGGTGCCGGACGGAGTAAGGTTTGAGTTATACGATAGAGAAAATATTGGAGAAGGCGCTCTCAAGAAAGCGGATAGAGCTTGAGGAAGGTGTCGAGCTTATACGCTCCAAGGACCTTACCCGACTGGGGATGGCTGCAAACTCCCTCACTGACATACTCCACCCCGACCCCTACCGCACCTACGCCATAGACAGGAACATCAATTATACCAACATATGTGTGACACGGTGCCATTTCTGCGCCTTCTCAACCGATAAAGACAGGCGGGGTGCCTATGTTATTGCCGAAAAGGAGCTTTTTAGTAAGATAGAAGAGACCCTGGAACAGGGGGGCACGCAGATACTCATGCAGGGCGGTATGCACCCGTCCCTGAGGCTGGATTTCTACGAGGAGATGCTGGGGTCGATAAAAGAAAGGTTTCGTATCCATATACATGCGTTCTCGCCCCCTGAGATCATCCACATGGCGCGCCTCGAGGACGTTGCCGTAAGCACGATTATAACGAGGCTGAGGTCTGCCGGGCTTGACTCAATCCCCGGTGGCGGGGCTGAGATACTCGTGGACAGGTGTCGCAGTGAGATAAGTCCCAAAAAATGCACGTCCGTGGAATGGCTCTCCGTTATGAGAGAGGCCCATAAACTGGGCATTAGGACCACAGCCACCATGATGTTCGGCCACGTCGAGACACTTGAAGAGAGGGCTGCGCACATGGACAGTATACGCAGTCTCCAGGACGAGACCGGCGGGTTTAGCGCATTTATACCCTGGACCTTCCAGCCTGAGAATACCCGGCTGGACCATCTGGCCCCCGTGGGGGCCTTCGACTACTTGAAGACCCTGGCCGTCTCCAGGCTCTATCTTGACAATATCCCCAACGTACAGGCGTCATGGGTGACGCAGGGCCCAAAGATAGGCCAGCTTGCCCTCAAGTTCGGCGCAAACGATATGGGGAGCACGATGATTGAGGAGAACGTGGTAAGGGCTGCGGGTGTAAGCTTCAGGATGGAGAGCGAGGAGATCGAGCATCTTATAAATGACATCGGCTACGAGGCACGCCAGAGGGATTTCTATTACAGACTCGTTAATTGATATTATAAATTGTAGGGTGTGCGCCGGCGGCTGAAAGTCCGCCAGTTAGTTTGGAGGGCGAATCTGCCTCTGGCACGACCCTGCGGCACCCTCGATT
>JAUXLO010000189.1 GCA_030623665.1 Planctomycetota bacterium | reverse complement strand
CCATGACATCGGGAAGATAGGAATCCCCGATGAGGTGTTGAAGAAAGGACACAAGCTTACAGACGAGGAGATGGCCATCGTAAGGAAACATCCAGAGGCTGGGGCAAAGATTCTTGGCCCGATAGGTTTCTTGCAGAGGGAGCTGGAATTGATCTCTTTCCATCAGGAGCGGTGGGACGGGCTTGGTTACCCTTACGGCCTGAGGGGGAATAACATGCCCTTTGGAGCAAGGATACTGGCCTTATGTGATGCCTTCGAGGCCATGACCTCTCCCAGACCATACAGAAAGGAGCCCCTTTCTGCGGAAGAGGCCATGGATGTGATTAAGAAAGAGGCGGGCAAACAGGTTGACCCGTCTCTGGCGGAACCCTTCATAGAAGGGATAAAGGAACTGCTTTCAAGAGAGAGTAAGATATATATAAAGGACCTGGATAAGACCGTTCTTCTGCCTCAGTTGTAGGGCACGTTGTAAAATAAGAAATTTGTCTCGCAACCATATCTTCTCGGCGTAATCCCAGTAGCCCAAAAACGAGTGGCTTTCCGTTATGTGTGTAAACCTCTTGCCCAACCCTTTCGAGGGAACGCTGACCCTTCCCACTTTCAAGCTGTAGCGGTCGTTGATCTGATGTAGCGTTGGAGCCGTGGCGGAGGCTGAAGGTCCGCGCCGGTTTGTTTGGAGGGCGGACTCACCTACGGCAAGGATCGGACGCTACACATTAACAATCAGACTGGTGGGCGTAGAAGAGGCTTACTACTTTATTGCTTCGTTTAGTTCTTTGAGCAGACTGCCGAGGTCGGTGGAGTGCATAGTTACGGCGGTGCCGATATTTACCGTCCTTGCCACTGTGTTTAACAGCACGGGGTTCTTTAACTGCTTAAAGCCATGATTTACCAGTACGTCCAGGGCCTGCGGGTGTTGTTTCACCAGGTGGTAGACGTTTGTATCTGGCGTTACCACAGTAATCCTCTCTGCAGTACCCTGTTGTTGGGTTTGTTTTTGACCAATGGTTTTCCAGATATTATAACCAAAGAGGAATATCGCTCCGGCTTCCAGGAAGCCGCTTAAGCCCATTGGGAGAAAAAGGGCGGTCATATTGTAGTCCGTAGCCAGGGGTTGACATGTGACACGCAGAAGGGTGCCCAGGTTCAATAGGACAAACGTCCAGAGCAAGGCCCTGTAGCTGTAGAGTTGTATCCCCAGGCTCATGGGAATCATCTTGGAGGCGCAGCCCAGTATCATCAGTGTAATGAATCCTACAAATATGGCGTGCCGGTAGGCACCAAATAGGGCGTAGGACACCTCTGTACCGGTATAGTATTGGCTTATATTAAAGTACAGGAGTGCCAGCTCGGCCGCAAGGAACCAAACGAGTGCGGCCTTTATGAACTTCCTGAACTCCTTTCTTGGTACGCCGGACTCGATCTCTCCAATGCGATGGAGTCTGAGGTTATAGAAAAATAGAAGGACAGCCAGACTCTCTAGGCATCCGGCTGCGAGGAATACCGTCTGAAACAGGGGATATGTTTCTCCCAGGACAAGGCTAACAACCCTTAAGAGGATAGAGGCGTTTAGTAGAAGAAACGCGTAGAGGTTTATGTCCTTCCTGGGTTCCTTTATCCCAAGGAATACGGGCAGGGTCTTGGTCAGAATCCCCAGGATTACCATACAGGCAAAGCCCATTATCTGCATGTGCAGCATAGGCTGTTCAGTCAGGTGTGGGATCGTGTTTAGACCGTTATAGGCCATGTAGGCCAGGGTTCCCACGAATACCAGCGCCTGTATCAGGAACCAGGTGTACCCTGCGAAGAAATATGCCTCGTAGACCTCAAACTTTCTGGCGGTGTTAGAGCGGTATGTCTTGGCCATCAGGTATATAAACAGGCATATTGCCAGTACCTCCATAATACTTCCCGCGACGGCCATGACCCAGAACGGGGTATAGTTCCCTATGAGCAGTAGATGCCTGGACAGGAAGACCAGGACTATTCCGATCGTCATTGGTATGAGCGTCTTTGCGGCGATAAAGGCGTTATGCAGTGATGTGCCCCAGAACCTGGGCAGCGCAAAGTAGGAGATGCCCATGATGAAGAGGCCCACCCATCCATAGACCTGCGTGTGGCCGTGAGCCTCCAGCATGGCCCTGGGCACCCCCGCCAGGGCGCCGTTCATCCCAAAGTAAAAGAGGATGCCCGCCCCGTACAGGCATCCTGTGGTTAATGCAAATAAAATGGACACCTTTATGAATTTTACGTGGATGTCTTCAGGCCCGGAAGAGATACCTTGCCCAGCCTCAAGGACATCAGACCCCTCCACGGCCTCGTTAAGCTCGTCCACCAGCCTATCCGGCCAGAGGTGAAGGCCCATGGCGAAGAAGGTTATCTTCTCGTCGGGCCAGTGTTCCTCTGCCAGTTCTAATATTTTATATCTGCCAAAGACCTTCCTTGTCTCAGGGTAGCGTGTGGTGACCAACCTGAGGCTCATGTTCTGATGGACCCATCTGCCGGGCACAGCTCCCACCGCCTTATCTGTTCCGGCGGGGGACGCAACGGCCACATTGATCTCCCGCAAGAGCGCCTCCAGCTCTGCACCGTCTTTCGAAGCAACGGCCCCCAGGTCGCTATCCAAATCCCTGAAAGGATAGAGGTGGAACTTGTGAAATACCTTGACGGTGGCAGGACATCCCTTAAGTATGTCCAGCACCTTGCTGTCTTTTGTAACCTTCACGATAGCTATTCCTTTAGGCCAATCCTACTTGAGGGAACGTCGAAGATGTATCCAGTAGATGAGGAAGGTTTAAAATTAAAAAATAATAGCACAAAAAAAGTCGGTAAGTCAATCAAATTCAGCATAACAACATCGCTGTTTCCATAGTTTTATTCAGGACCCAGCCATTTCTGCGCTGCAGTCCTTTGTGGAGGTCTATGGATATGTCAAATGATACGACATTCCCAGGCAATAATATATTTTTATAGTATTTGAAAT